>CARXAY010000159.1 GCA_949093475.1 uncultured Oscillospiraceae bacterium | reverse complement strand
GGAATATATCGACAAAGTATGACAAAAAGAACCCCCGAAGGACACGCTCCCTCGGGGGTTCTTATGCGCACGGTCATTTTGCAAACCACTTTTTCAACCGGGAAAAGAAACCTTGGGGCGGATAGCCCTTGGATTCCCGAAAGGCCCGCTCCGCTTTCTGCGCGGCCCGGCGGGCTTTGCGGTCGGCGGCGGTGGTAGGGCCTTGGGTATCGTTCATAATGAGGTCGATCCGCATTTGGTTGGGGTCTCCGGCCATGGGAAACACTCCTTTCGTTACTCGTCCTCCAGCTGGACGGTGAGGGCGGCGAAGCTGCCCGTCAGGTCGGCCTTGCTGAGCTGTACTTCCTCCATCGTGCCCGGCGCAAGGGAGGCTTTCTGCTGGTGATAAATACGCTTGCCGTCGGCATAGATGCTGAGGAAGCGGTTCTCGCTCCGGGCGGTGACCCGGAAGCGGAGGGTGAGGGCGTCCTCCAGACAGTCGGGGCGCACATGGGTGGGGACGGTATAGCGCACGCCGTTTTCCGCGCGGATGGGCACGTCCCGCAGGCCGGCCGGGTCGGCAGCCCCCTCCCGGATGTACTTGGCCGCGGCGCGCCCGGTGGCCTCTCCCTCCAAAGAGACGAAATCCACTAAATCGTGGACGTGGAGGACGTTGCCGCAGGCAAACACGCCGGGCACGGAGGTCTCCAGCCGTTCGTTGACCATAGGACCGTTGGTGGCGGGGGAGAGGGCCACCCCCGCCCGGCGGCTCAGCTCGTTTTCCGGGATCAGCCCCACCGACAGCAGCAGGGTGTCGCAGGGGTACTCGATCTCCGTGCCGGGGATGGGCTTGTTGTGTTCGTCCACTTGGGCGATGGTGACGCTCTCCACCCGCTTTTTGCCCTTGATGTCCACCACCGTGTGGGAGAGCTTCAGGGGGATGTGGAACGCGGTCAGACAATGCTCAATGTTCCGCTTCAGCCCGCCGGAATAGGGCATCAGCTCCACCACCGCGTGGACGTTTGCCCCTTTAAGGGCCATGCGGCGGGCGGTGATGAGGCCGATGTCGCCGCTGCCCAGAATGACCACGTCCTTGCCGGGCAGAACGCCCTCCTTGTTCACCAGCCGTTGGGCCATCCCGGCGGAATACACCCCCGCGGGGCGGTAGCCGGGAATGTTCAGCGCGCCCCGCGGCCGCTCCCGGCAGCCCATGGCCAAAATGACCGCCTTGGCGGGAATTTCAAACACCCCGTCCCGCTTGTTCACCGCCACCACCGTCTTGTCGGCGCGGATGTCGATCACCGTCGTACCGAGGCGGTGGGGAATGTCCCGGTCAAGCACCCGCTGGACATAGCGCTCGGCGTACTCCGGGCCGGACAGCTCCTCGTGGAAGGTGTGCATCCCGAAGCCGTCGTGGAAGCACTGGTTCAAAATGCCCCCCAGTTCGTTGTCCCGCTCCAAGAGAAGGGTGCGCTTGCACCCCGCGTCGTAGGCCGCGGAGGCCGCCGCCAAGCCGGCGGGGCCGCCGCCCACAATGACCAGATCGTATGGATTCATGCGCGGCCGCCTCCCTTCTGTGCCCAGTCGTCCTCATAGGCCATCTGGCTGCCCGGGCCGCACTTGGTCACGGCGGTGAGGGGCACACCCAGCTCCCGGGCCAAGATCGCCATGATCCGGGAGGAGCAGAAGCCGCCCTGACAGCGGCCCATGGTGGAGCGGGTGCGCCGCTTCACCCCGTCCACACTGCGCGCCCCCAAGGGGCGGCGGATGGCATCGAGGATCTCCCCCTCGGTCACCGTCTCGCAGCGGCAGACCACGCTGCCGTAGGCGGGCTGCTCCTTGACCAGCGCGGCGTATTCCTCGTAGGACAGGGCCTTGGGGTCGAGGACGCCCTTGCGCGTGGCGATAAAATGCTCTTTTTTGTGGAGGTTCAGCTTGGCGGACATCTCCTCGGCCACCATTTTCCCGATGGCGGGGGAGGAGGTAAGACCGGGGGACTCGATGCCCGCGCAGTCGAAGAAGCCGGGGGCTTCGGATAACTCGCCGATGACAAATTCATGGCCGTCCTCATGGGCGCGCAGGCCGGCGAAGGAGGTAATGATCTGCTTGAGAGGCAGGTTTTTCACCGAGCGGGTGGCTTGGGCGAGGAGGGCTTCCAGCCCGGCGGCGGTGGTGGCGGTGGCCTCCGGGTCGTCAAGGTCGATAGCGGTCGGCCCGAGAATGGTGTTGCCGTGGACAGTGGGGGCGACCAAGATCCCTTTGCCGAATTTGCTGGGCAAGGGGAAGACGGTGCGCTCCACCGGCAGGCCCACCACCCGGTCTAACAGGCAGTAATCGCCGCGGCGGGGGGTGATGTGAAGCTTTTTTTCGCCAAAGAGGTTGTGGAATCTGTCGGCGTACACCCCGGCGGCGTTGAGAACGGCGCGGGTCTCGATCGGCCCTTGGTCGGTGTCCACCACAAAATGGCCGCCGACGCGGCGAATGTCCGTGGCGGCGGTGTTGAAGCGGAATTCCACCCCGTTGGCGGCGGCGTTTTCCGCCAGAGCAATGGTGAGGGTAAAGGGACAGATGATGCCCGCCGTGGGGGCGTACAGGGCCGCCACAATATCGTCTGCGAGGTTGGGCTCTATGGCGTGCAGCTCGCCGCGCTCCAAGATCTTCAGGTCGGGCACGCCGTTGGCCCGACCCTGCTCCAGCAGTTTGGTAAGGCCGGGGCGATCCTCCTCAGAAAAGCACACCACCAGCGAGCCGTTGCGGCGGAAGGGAATGTCCAGATCCTCCGCCAATTGGCCCATGAGGGCGTTGCCCTCCACATTGAGCTTGGCCATGAGCGAGCCGGGGGCGGCGTCATACCCGGCGTGGACAATGGCGCTGTTGGCCTTGGACGTGCCGCAGCATACGTCGTCCTCCTTGTCGATGACGAGGATGCGGGCGTCGTAGCGGCTCAGCTCCCGGGCGCAGGCGCACCCGGAAACGCCCGCGCCGATGATGAGAATGTCGTACATGAGCGTCACTCCCTTATGTTATTCGTCCTTCGCCCAGTCGAAAGCGTACTTGACCGCTTTGTGCCAGCCCTTGAGGCGCTGGGCGCGGGTGGTTTCGTCCAGAGCGGGGGTGAAGGTGCGGTCGATGGCCCAGTTGCGTACCACGTCCTCCTTGCTCTGCCAGTACCCCACCGCCAACCCTGCCAGATAGGCCGCGCCCATGGCGGTGGTCTCGGCGCACCGGGGGCGCAGCACGGGCGCGCCGATCATGTCCGCCTGCGTCTGCATCAAAAGGTTGTTGGCGCAAGCCCCGCCGTCCACCTTCAGGGCGGTGAGGGAGATGCCGGAGTCCGCCTTCATGGCGTCCAGCACGTCGTGGACTTGATAGGCCACGGAATCCAGCGTGGCGCGGATGATGTGATACTTGTTGACCCCGCGGGTCAGGCCCACGATTGCCCCGCGGGCGTACTGATCCCAGTAGGGCGCGCCCAGCCCGGTAAAGGCGGGGACGACGTAGCACCCGGCGGTGTCCGGCACAAGGGCGGCCAGCGCCTCCGATTCCGGCGCGCTGTCGATGAATTTCAGCTCGTCCCGCAGCCATTGGATGGCCGCGCCCGCCACGAAGATCGAGCCCTCCAAGGCATAGGTCACCTTGCCGTCCAGTCCCCACGCGATGGTGGTGACAAGGCCGTTTTTGGAAAAAACGGGAGTTTCCCCTGTGTTCATCAGGAGGAAACAACCCGTTCCGTATGTATTTTTTCCTTCGCCGGGGCGGAAGCAGGTCTGCCCGAACAGGGCGGCCTGCTGGTCCCCGGCGATGCCCGCGATGGGCACCTTCACCCCCTGCACGTCCGCATAGCCGTAAAGCTCGCTGGAGGAGCGCACCTGGGGCAGCATGGCCCGGGGGATGTCCAGCGCCTGGAGCAGCGTCTCATCCCAGTCCAGCTTGTGTATGTCAAACAGCATGGTGC
>CARXAY010000158.1 GCA_949093475.1 uncultured Oscillospiraceae bacterium | reverse complement strand
CTCATCCCGCTGGCGCAGGCGTATTCAATGTTGGGATACAAGAAGTACGCCGTCTTTCCAGCGCCACTGGCGGCGGTGACCATGGCGTGGACGTCCTCGGTCTCCACCAGCGCCCGGATCTTCCCCTTTGGGCCTTCACTGCCCACAATAAGTCCCTGGTGGCCGGTTGGGAGCTTCTCCCCCTTACGCCAAAGGCCGGGGGTGAAGGCTACATGGTCATAGCTCTGGGCAATCTCCAGCTTGGTGGCCCACCGAGCCGTCCCGTGCTGTCCATCGCCCACGGTCCGGGACTTGATGCTGTTCAGCGTGCCTTGCCTGGATATGGCATAAAAAAACACCGCCGCCAGCGAAATACCGGCGGCGGTGGCTACAACAAGAAATAACTGGTGTAAATCCATAATGATGCTCCTTTTTATCACATGGCCATAGAGGGCGGGGCTTGAGCCTGCTCCTGGGCCTGTTTCTGCTGCTGGATCAACTCATCCGCGGCATATTTAACGGACACCATGGCACAGGAGGCCGCAAGATCCAGCCATGCTGTGGCCGTCTGCATCTTCTCCTCTGCGGTGTGGATGCCCTCACTCTTAGCGAGGACGCCCCGCAGCTCCATTTCTATCTCGCCAGGGCGGTTTTTGAGGCCGCTCCGGTTGTGGTGGGGCTTGATCCTGCGGTGCAGGGCCACCTCTAGCTGCTCCGGGGTGAGATCCCGCCCGATCTGCCGGTACTCCCGCCGTGCGGCGGCAATGGCCAGAGTTGCGGCGTTTTCCATCCAGCCCATAGCCTGCTCCAAATTCCCCCGGGAAAGGCTGGACTTATACTGGGCGATGAGTCCAGGGAACTGCACCGCCGCTTGGCTGCCATTGGCGACATGGAGCTTTCCCATGATCCGCTGACAGATAGGGTCTGCCACGATGAGCTGGGGATGCTCCTGGGCGGGAATGGCCTCCTGCTCGTGAAGGGCCTTCAAGTCCTCGTTCCAGTCCTTCTGCTGGGGCTGGAGTATGACGGCCTGGGTATATCCATGCTCCCGAAGGGTTTCTATGTGTTGGCCACAGGCTTCGATCCCCGCAGGGTCGTGATCCAGGCAGAGGGCCACCTTTTTGAGCTGGGGGTTCTGCTCCAGTATCCACAGCATGGCATTGTCCGATGTCCCGCAGAGAGCCACATAGCTGTGCTTCTGCCAGTCCTTTGGGTAGAGGGTCAGGAAGGAGAGCATGTCAATGGGGGCCTCGAAGACGTAGAGGCAGTCGCTGGTCCCATTCCAGTGGAAACTGTACTGGGGCAGACAGCCCTCCACGTTGATGCGGAAGGTCTTGCCGAAGCTGTTGACGCTCCGTTTGTGGGCATGACGGGCAACGCCGTGTTCATCGTTTCCGACAAACACGGCATTGTGATGCTCGGCGTCCTCGTAGATGAGGCCAGCCCTTGCGAATTCAGAGAGGACGTCCCGGCTGATGAACCGCTGGCGCATAAGGTAGGCATAGACCCGCCTCATGTCGCTGTGGGCTGGGGGAAGCTCAAAGGGCTTGGGAACCCGTTCCTGCTTTGGCTCGGCTCTCTGCAATGGCTGGCCCTGCTCTCCACCCAGGAGCATGGACATGGCCTCCGGGTAGGAAAGGTTGTAGAACCGCTGGACAAAGGACACCGGGCTGCCGCCCTCCTTGATGGCGTGGTCGTACCAGCCGTTGCCCCGGATGGTGACGGAGTGGTCCCGTTTGAGCCGCTTCTCAGGCCCGGAGCGAATGAGTTCCTCGCCTTGGGAGAGGAGGAACCTTTCCAGATCCACCTCACTGGCCCGGAGCTTCTGCTCGTCTGTGAAATAGATGTAGGGCATTTTAACACCTCCAAAGCATAAAAAATCGGTGTGCCAATGATTTGGCACACCGATAAACACCACATTATTTTCTACATTGCCTATAGTTTCTTTCGCAAAATCGCTTTGAGATATTCCTTCTTAAAACTCTTAATTGAGTGGAAAAACTCCATCTCCGATTTAGAAAATTCTTTTTTCTCTGCCTTGATCGACAATAGTTCTGTTGTGCAGATCAAATCGGCCACTTGAAAGAGCTTGTAATCCACAGGCTGCACCTTGCGAAACTCCACATGGGGGAACATCACAGTGAACAGCGTGGTGATAATCTTTGTCAATTCAACCTGCCCGTTGTCATAATAAATTATAATTCTGTCATAACTGTTGAAGAAGTCAGCGTGTTTTGCAAGTGATGAGCCTATTGAACGCGACAGTTTTGCGGTCATATCAACTGTATCTACGCATTCGTGTTTATCTACAGCGGCGCAGATATAGTGAATATCCAAGAGGCGTGCAAAATAGAACAGGATATTGAAAAGATGCTTTCGCTGTTCCATCTTGTCATTCAAGTAAACAGACTCTCTCCGAATGAGAGGCCCTGTGTGGATTGCGTGTTGGTGGTACCCTAAGTTACCAAGTCGGTATTCAAGGCTTTTCACTCGATCCGAGATATCCACGCTCTGATCATGGAGTACCATGGATACCAAATAATAAGGGGCGTGACGCTCATATGTACCGAAGTCACCAGATTCGTCAATGAACACGCTCAGAATCCTATCTGACACAAGGCATCCCCTCACATCCATGTCTATCTAAAAAAAGTGGCGGGGAATCTCCCCGCCATTCGGTGGACCAGGGTCTTTCGACCAGCCCATAAGTCATGGGTCTAACCCACAACTCATTCTATGCTTATTTTAGCTGACCTATTCCGCTTTGTCAACACATTTTTTGTGTCGCTACATCCTTTGTTCGTGATCGTCAGCCTTGTGACCCATGGCGATTTTCTTCTGCCTGATCTCCTGCCGGAGTTTTCTGTCTACGTCCATCTGCATTCCAGCCTGCCGCTGACTCTGCTCCTGGAAGATCCTGCTCATGTGGTGGAGGAGGCGAACCACGCATTGGGTGGGGGTGGGGCCGCCGAATTCGTGGAGGTGGTCGAGGAACCACTGGGCATACTCGTTGCCCTGGGAAGCGGACCGCTTAAACCATTCCACGGCGGCCTCCTCGTCCCGTTCCACCTCATGTCCCAGAAGGTAGAGCTTGCCCAGTTGGTACTGGGAGTATTGGTTTTCCTGGTCAGCGGAGGCGGTGAGGAGGCGCACGGCCTCGTCAACGTCCTTTGGTACATCCTCTCCGGCAAGGAGGAGCCGCCCCAGCCGGTATTGGGCGAATTGGTTGCCCAGCTCGGCGGACCGGTGCAGCCAGCGGAGGGCCTTGCCCATGTCCTTGGGGACTTCCTCACCCTCCAGATAGAGCTTGCCCAAGGCATAGGCGGCGTAGCTGTTGTCCTGCTCGGCAGCCAGGGCGAACCACGACACGGCCTGAAGCATATCCTTTTCCACTCCCACGCCGTCCCGGTGGAGTTTCCCCAGGACATACTGAGCGCAGTCTTGACCGGCGTCTGCGGCTTTGGTGAGCCACTCTACTGCCGTCCTGATCTGCTCGGCGGTGGAGGAGCCGTCTGCCAGGATGAGCTTGGCCAGTTGGTACTGGGCGTGGGGGTTGCCCAGCTTGGCAGACCGCTCAAACCACTCCCGCGCCGTCTGCTCGTCCCGCTCGGTCCCTACGCCGTGAAGGCACATCCAGCCCAGGCGGTACTGGAGTTGGTCATCGTGGCTCTGCTTTTCCAGGCTCTTGAAGCCGCCGTAGGCGATTTGGAACCACCGTTGGGCTTCTTCATCGCTCTGGTCGCAGCCGGAACCGTCCCGGTACAGCTTGCCCAGCTCAAAGGCGGCGTAAGGAAAGCCCTGGGACGCAGATGCGGTGTAGAGCTGGTGGGCCTGTGCCACGTCCTTTGCCAACCCCTCTCCCCGGAGGTAGAGACCAGCCAGAGAGTATTGGGCGTACTTGTGACCCTGCTCGGCTGCCTTTGTGAACCACTGGGCGGCCGTAGCGTGGTCCTGCTCAGTCCCCAACCCT
>CARXAY010000157.1 GCA_949093475.1 uncultured Oscillospiraceae bacterium | reverse complement strand
CCCCATCCAAACCAAAAGGACGTGTCGCCATGTTGGACGTGACCGCGCTGGGAGAAGTTCTCATCGACTTCACCCCCCAGCCCTCTGACGGGCCTTATCCCATCCTCGCCGCCCATCCCGGCGGCGCGCCGTGCAATTTTCTGGCCGCGCTGGCCGTCCGGGGGCTTCGCTGCGCCATTCTGGGCAAGGTGGGGGACGATTCCTTCGGCCGTCTCCTGCGGCAGACCCTGACCGAGCGTGGCATCGACACCCGTGGGCTGATCACCGACCCCGGCGCGTTCACCACGCTGGCCTTCGTCACGCTGGACGAACACGGCGACCGGGACTTTTCCTTCGCCCGCAAGCCGGGGGCGGACACCTGCCTGCGGTTTGAAGAGCTGCCCCTTGAGACGATCCAAAATACCCGCGTGTTCCACTTCGGCACGCTGTCCCTCACCGACGAGCCCGCCCGCACCGCCACGAAGCAGGCGGTGGCCTACGCCAAAGCCTGCGGCAAGACCGTCTCCTTTGACCCCAACCTCCGCTGCCCCCTCTGGCCCGACCGGAAGGCCGCGCGGGAGGCCATGCTCTGGGGGCTTCAACAGGCGGACATCGTGAAGCTGAGCGAGGAGGAGGGGCAATTTCTCTTCGGCCCGGACGTTTCCCCCGAGGAGACCGCCGCCCGGCTTCACGGTGATTTTTCCGTCGCCGCAGTGTTTGTCACCCTTGGGCCGAAGGGCTGCTATTACAGTCTGAACGGTGTGGGCGGCTATGTGGACGCGCCCCCGGTGGCCAAGGTGGTGGACACCACCGGCGCGGGGGACATTTTCGGCGGCACGGCGCTGGCCCAACTGCTGCAAACGGGCAAGACCCTCTCCGAGCTTACCCCCGGCGACCTCCAAGCCGCCGCCTCTGTGGCCGTCCGTGCCGCCTCCCTCTCCACCCAGACCAAGGGCGGTATTCAAAGCGTCCCCGACCCGGCAGCCGTCGCCGCCCTGTCAATCAATTAAAAGTTAGGAGAGATGAAAATGGGCCGGCCGATCACAACGCTTTTTATGCTCATGTCTGTTGACGGAAAAATCAGCACAGGGGCAACAGACGATTTAGACGTAGACCAAGATTTCCCCAAAATCGCAGGCGTTCAAGAAGGTCTGCACCAATATTACGAGATCGAGCAGACCACCGACCTATGGTCGCTCAATTCCGGCCGGGTGCAGGAAAAAATGGGCGTCAACCGGAAGGAAACGCCGGATCGGTCGCCTGTTTCCTTTGTCGTGATCGACAACAGCCATTTGACCGAACAAGGGGTTCGCTATCTTTGCGCCCGTTCAAAGGAATTTGTGCTGGTCACATCCAATGCTGACCATCCCGCATTTCATGTGAAGGCAGACAATCTTCATATAATCTGTCAAGACAAGCTGTCTTTGCCAGACACACTTGCGAAACTCAAGTCGGAATACGGCTGCCGGCGCATCACCATACAAAGCGGCGGCACATTAAACGGGCTGTTTCTTCGGGAAAAGCTGCTTGATTATATTGATATTGTGATCGCTCCTGTTCTGATTGGCGGCAAGGATACCTCCACGCTGATCGACGGGCGATCCTTGCTGTCAGAAGAGGAATTATCCCAATTAGGCGTGCTGAAACTGCAGGAATGTACCGTCTTGGAAAACTCCTACCTGAGATTGCGTTATCAGGTGATCCGTTGACCACTTCCAATTTTCTTCTCTTTCCCGCAGGCGTCTCCCCAGAAGTGTCATCGTGGGTGACACACGAAAAACAGGGCAAGGCAAACCGTTGCGGTCTGCCTTGCCCTTTCTTTTTTGTGAAGCCTTTTCCTTCTCAGTACGCCACGCCCCAGTAGATCATGTGCTTGGCGGGCTTTCCGCAGATGGGGCACACGTCCCCCAAATGCTCCTGCTCCAAGGGGATACAGCGGGAGGACATCCCCGCCTCCTCCTTCATTTTCAGCTCGCAGGCCAGCTCGCCGCACCACATGGTCTTGATGAAGCCGCCTTTTTCTGCCTGAATGGCCTTGGCCTCCTCCAGAGAGAAGGCAGGGAAGCAGTGCTCCTCCAAATTCTTCTTGGCCTTGTCAAACAGCCCCGCGTGGATGTCCTCCATCAGCTTGGCCACCGTATCCTCAATGCCGTCCAGAGAGACAAACATCTTCTCCCCGGAATCCCGGCGCACCAGCACGCACTGGTTTTGCTCCATGTCCTTCGGCCCAAGCTCCAGCCGCAGAGGCACGCCCTTCATCTCGTACTCGGCAAACTTCCAGCCGGGGGAGTTGTCGCTGTCGTCCAGCTTCACCCGGAAGCCGGCCTTCTGGAGACGCTCCATCACCGCCCGGTTGGCCTCGATGACCCCTTCCTTGTGCTGGGCCACGGGGATGACCACCACCTGAACAGGGGCGACCTTGGGGGGAAGCACCAGACCGTTGTTGTCGCCGTGAACCATGATGATCCCCGCGATCATGCGGGTGGACACCCCCCAAGAGGTCTGGAAGGGGTGGTGGAGCTGGTTGTCCTTGCCGGTGAAGGTGATGTCAAAGGCCTTGGCGAAGCCGTCGCCGAAATAGTGGCTGGTTCCGCCCTGAAGAGCCTTGCCGTCGTGCATCATGCACTCCACGGTGTAGGTGGCCTCCGCCCCGGAGAACTTCTCCTTGTCCGTCTTGCGGCCCTTCACCACGGGGATGGCCAGCACGTTCTCATAAAAGTCGGCGTAGACGTTGAACATCCGCTCGGTCTCGGCGATGGCCTCCTCGGCGGTGGCGTGCATGGTGTGGCCCTCCTGCCAGAGGAACTCCCGGTGGCGCAGGAAGGGGCGGGAGGTCTTTTCCCAGCGCAGCACGCTCGTCCACTGGTTGTAGAGCTTGGGCAGATCCCGGTGGGAGTGGATGATGTTGGCGTAATGCTCGCAGAACAGGGTCTCGGAGGTGGGGCGGATGCAGTAGCGCTCCTCCAACTTGTCGCTGCCCCCTTGGGTCACCCACGCGCACTCCGGCGCAAAGCCCTCCACGTGATCCTTCTCCTTTTGGAGCAGGGATTCGGGGATGAGCATGGGCAGATACACGTTCTCATGCCCCGTCTTTTTGAACTCTGCGTCCAAAATGCGCTGGATGTTCTCCCAGATGGCGTAGCCGTAGGGGCGGTAGATAAACATTCCCTTAATAGAGGAATAGTCGATCAGCTCCGCCTTTTTGCACACGTCGGTATACCATTGGGTGAAGTCCGCGTCCATGTCGGTGATCTGCTCCACCTGCTTTTTGTTCTCTGCCATGAAAACCACCTCAAGTTTTTTGAAATGTGGGGCTATTTTACCCCAAAAATGATATCACGTCAAGGCGTCCGCTTTACCGTCAGCCCAGCACAAGGCTCAACTGCCATGCCCACAGCCGCGACCCGACCGTCAACATGAAGAGATAGGCCACCATAGCGGCGACAACCGCCAGAAGAGACGACCAATTAAATGCCAGAATCTCCACCGTCAGACTGTCTCCCTGCCGTTTGGCCTCCTCCCTGATCGGAGCGTAGAGGTTTCTGCTGTAGACGACAAGGGGAACGAACGGATACTTTTCCCGTGCCAGAGAGTCCGCCTTGTTTCTCAAATACGTCCCCCAGAGGAAAGACAGCAAAAAGCTCAGCAAAACAGGTATCATCCCAAAGAGATAAAAAATGATCGCCAAAACGATCAGGGCTTTTTGGAGCGCCAGACAGATCCGCTGCATCCGGTACAGCTTGACCATTTTGCCCTCAAGCTCTTCCTCTAACATAGGATATCCCTCCCTTTGTCAAGGACGGCGGCGCGCCGGGTCGTCGCGCCCTACTAATATCTGCACGTCCAGCTGGAAATCAATCCGCCCGGCACGAGCCAGAGGAGGAGGTAGGCCAGCATCGTCCCTGCGCTCAACGAGGCGAACGCCCCCGCGCTTACCAGATAGGCCGCCAGCGCGATGCCCAGACCCGCGCCAAGGAGCGCA
>CARXAY010000156.1:928-3979 GCA_949093475.1 uncultured Oscillospiraceae bacterium | reverse complement strand
GATGTCCTCCATGGGCTGGCCGTAGTTCTCCCGGCGGTGGCAGGTCACCAGAATGACCCGCTTCTTACCAAAATCCAAGCCGCTCAGGGCCGGCTCGGCAAAGGTATAGTCCGCCTTGACCGTGGTCTGGAGGGCGTCGATGACGGTGTTGCCCGTCTGGTAGACCCCCTCGGTGATCCCCTCCCGGCGTAGGTTTTCTACGTTGGCCTCGGTGGGGCAAAAGTGGAGGGTGGCGATGCGGCTCACCAGATTGCGGTTCATCTCCTCGGGGAAGGGAGAGTATTTGTCATAGGTGCGAAGGCCCGCCTCCACATGGCCCACGGGGATCTTGGCATAAAAGGCCGCCAGCGCGCCCACAAAGGTGGTGGAGGTGTCGCCGTGAACCAGCACCAGATCGGGCTTGGCCGCCTCCAGCACCCCCTCCATCCCCGTGAGGGCCTTGGCGGTGATGGTATAAAGGCTCTGCCGCGGCTCCATGATATTGAGGTCGTAGTCGGGCTTGAGGGAGAAGATCTCCAGCACGCTGTCCAGCATCTGGCGGTGCTGGGCGGTAACGGCGCAGAGGCTCTCGAGGCCGTCGTGGCGGGCCAGCTCCTGAACCAGCGGGATCATTTTGATGGCCTCCGGCCGCGTGCCGAACACCGAGAGGACTTTAATCCGCTTCATGGTCTTCCTCCTCGCTCTCGTTCTTCTCCTCAGCCTCATCCTCATCCGCTTCCTTGTGGATGCGCTTTTCGCTGTTGTGGAGAAACAGGCGCATGGCGATCCCTCCCGCCACGCACAGGGCAAACAGCACCAGCATGGCCCGCAGCGGCCCGGTGGTGGCAAGCACCACGGCGGACAGGCCCAGAATGGCGCTGATGATATAGAGGATGGCCACCGCCTGCTTCTGGGAGAAGCCCATATCCACCAGCCGGTGGTGGACGTGGCTGCGGTCGGCGTGCATGGGGGACTGCCCGTGGGCGATGCGGCGCACAAAGGCGAAGCAGGTGTCGAAAATGGGCAGGCCCAGCATCAGGAAGGGCACCACAAAGGAAATAAACATATAGTGCTTGAAAAGGCCCTGAATGGAGATGACCCCCAGCGCAAAGCCCAGAAAGGTCGATCCGGTGTCCCCCATAAAAATTTTGGCCGGGTTCAGGTTATAGGGCAAGAACCCCAGACATCCGCCCACCAGAGCGGCCACTAAAATGGGGGTCTGGGCTTCCCGGAACAGCAGGGCGATGACCAGCAGGGTCATCGAGCCGATGGTGGACACGCCGCAGGCCAGACCGTCCAGCCCGTCGATAAGGTTGACCGCGTTGGTCACCCCCACGATCCAGATCACCGACACCGGGATGGACAGCCAGCCCAGCGGGTAGGTGAACAGGAACTTGATCTCGTTCCCGGCGAACACCGCCACCAAGGCGGCTGCGATCTGCACCAAGAACTTGAACTTGGCGGGCAGATCGTAAATGTCGTCAAAGACGCCTAAAATGACGATGATGACCGCGCCCAGCATCAGCCCGCGGATCTGGCTGTCCAGCGTGCCGAAGAGCAGAACGCTCACCAAAAAGCCCAAAAAGATCGCCAAGCCGCCCATGCGGGGAATGGGGCGGGAGTGCATCCGCCGCTCCGGGTCTTTGTCCTTGTTGGGGTCGTCCACCGCCCCCACGCGAAACGCCAGAGACTTTACGATGGGGGTGGTGATCAACGCCACCAGAAACGAGACCCCCAGCGTGCAGGCCACTAAGCCCAGTACTTCCAAACTGATATTCATGCTTCTCTTGACCTCGCTTGGGCTTAAGGTTCTGTAAAGCCCACCTTTTTATAGACTTTGCCAAGGGTTCTCCCCGCCACGCGCCGGGCGCGCTCCGCCCCGGCACGGTAGACGCTCTGGAGGTACGCCTTGTCCTTCAGCAGCCGCTCGGCCTCCTCCCGGATGGGGCGGAGGGTCTCCACCACGGCCTCGCCCACGGCGGGCTTGAACACGCCGTAGCCCTGTCCGTCGAATTCCTTCTCAATGTCCTCGTAGCTCTTGCCGGTGGCGGCGGCGTAGATCTGCATCAAATTGGCAACGCCCGGCTTATTAGACGGGTCATAGCGCACACAATGTTCCCGGTCGGAGTCAGTGACCGCCCGCTTGAACTTCCGCATGATGTCCTCCGGCTTCTCCATGAGGAACACGCAGCCCTCGGGCTGGGACTTGGACATTTTGGTCTCCGGGGTGGAGAGGGACATGATCCGCGCCCCCACCTTGGCGATATAAGGCTCAGGGATCTTGAACACGTCGCCATAGACGCCGTTGAAGCGGTTGGCAATGTCCCGGCAGATCTCCACGTGCTGCTTCTGATCCTCCCCCACGGGGACAAAATCCGGCTGATAGAGCAAAATATCCGCCGCCATCAGCACCGGATAGGTGAAAAGCCCTGCGTTGATGTTGTCGGCGTTGCGGGCGGACTTGTCCTTGAACTGGGTCATACGGGAAAGCTCGCCGAACATGGTGTAGCAGTCCAGCACCCAGGCCAGCAGGCTGTGGGCGGGGACGTGGGATTGGATGAAAAGCGTACACTTTTCCGGGTCAAGGCCGCAGGCGATATAGCCGGCCAGAAGCTCCAGCACCCGGCGGCGCAGCACCGCCGGCTCTTGGCGAACGGTGATGGTGTGGAGGTCGGCCAAGAAGAAATAGCAGTCAAATTCTTCGATCATTTCCGGCCAGTGGCGCAGCGGGCCGAGGTAGTTGCCGATGTGCAGGTCTCCGCTGGGCTGGATGCCGGAAACCATCACTTTTTTCTTCAGTTCTTCTGCCATACAGATCACAGCTCCTTCTCAAAAAGCCGCCCGGGCAGTACCCGAGCGGCTCTTGGGTGTTTGGGAAAGCTCAGCCGTCCATCTCCACGTCGTAGATGGGCTTGGCGGAGGCGGTCACGCCGGCTGCACTGCGGAACGCGGCGCGGGACTGGGAGATCTCCCGGCCTGCCTCAGCCACGGCCTCCTCAGCCCGGCGGAGCAGATCGTCGCAGTAGTTCTCGGCGGCGCGGCGCAGCTCACGGGCCTGCTCCTCCGCCTGAC
>CARXAY010000156.1:0-918 GCA_949093475.1 uncultured Oscillospiraceae bacterium | reverse complement strand
GCTCTGGCGCATCAGCTCGCCGCTCTGCTGCTTAGCGCGGGTCATAAGCTGGTTCTCCCCCACCATCTGCTTGGCCTGCTCCTCCGCCTGCTTGCGGATCAGCTCCGCCTCCCGCTTGGCGGCGGCCAGATAGTCGTTGCGGGTGGACAGGAGCTTGCGGGCCTCGGCGAACTCCACGGGGAACTGGGCGCGCACATCGTCCAAAATATCCAGTGCCTTGTCCCGCTCCACCATGCACTTGTCGCCGCTCAGGGGCACGCCCTTCGCCTCGTCGATCATCTCATAGAGCATATCCAGCAGTTCTTCTACGCCAGTCGCCATGTGTGATTACCTCCCACGATTCATTCTTTGTTGTACGTCCTCCATGATCTCTCTCGGGACAAAATCGCTTAGATCCGCCCCGTGGCGTCCCATTTCCTTCACCGCGCTGGAGCTGAGGTAGGTATACTTCGCGCTGGAGGTGAGGAACATGGTGTCCAGCCGGGGATTGAGCTTGCGGTTGATGAGGGCCATCTGCACTTCCTTCTCATAGTCGGACACCGCCCGCAGACCCTTGACCAGCGTACACGCCTTTTGGATGCGGGCATATTCCGCCACAAGGCCCGCGTACTGGTCGATCTCCACGTTGGGGAGCTTGTCGGTGACCCGCTTCAATAGCTCCACCCGCTCGTCGGGGGTAAACATCCCGCCGGGCTTTTCCGAGTTGACCATCACGCACACCACCAGCCGGTCAAAGCAGCGGGAGGCGCGCTTGATAATGTTCAGGTGGCCCAAGGTCACCGGGTCAAAGCTGCCGGGGTAGATGGCGGTCTTCATCCTCAGCCCTCCCGCCGATGGTAAAGTGTGAGCTTGATCTTGCCGTAGCGGTACTCCCGGCCCATTTCATAGGGAGAAGGCAAGATGGGCAACACCTTATCC
>CARXAY010000155.1 GCA_949093475.1 uncultured Oscillospiraceae bacterium | reverse complement strand
CCGGATATCCCCACCGGCGAGGGAAATCTGGCCCTGAATAAGTCCATCACCGCCAAATGGACGAAGGACAACACCAACGCGGCCAACAGCACAGCCCGCCCGCTGAGTATGGCGGTGGACGGCACGAGGAACAACTGCGACGGCAATTACGGCGAATTCGGCAGCGACAACAAAAATGAATCCGCCTATTTGCAGGTGGATCTGGGGGCGGTCAAGAGCGTGTCCGGAGTCAACCTCTACCGTTACTGGAACGACAACAGAACCTACCGCGGCACAGTGATCGAGCTTTCCGAAACAGCGGACTTCAGCGGCGTTGTGTACCAGATCTACAACTCCGACGCCGACGGCACGCTCCACAACCGGGGCATGGGCAGCGACCAGACCTATGCGGAAACCGCCAACGGCCTGCACCTGACCCTGACCGGGCCGGTAAACGCCCGCTATGTCCGGGTGTATATGCACGGCAGCAGCAGCGGCAACACCAACCATATCAATGAGCTGGAAGTGCTGGGACGTTGATCTGGACAACACAAGGAAAGGATGATGATCCTGATGAATAACACTTGGAAACGTTGGGGCGCGCTGCTGCTGGCTCTGGTCATGGCGTTGTCCCTGCTCCCCGCCTCCGCGCTGGCGGTGCGGCTGGATGAGGAACGCCCCGCCATCCCGGAAGCGGAGGACGGCAGTCACGCCGCCGCTCCGGCGGTGGTGGAGGATGACGCCTCCGCAACACCCTTTGCGGAGGGGGATCGCTCTGGCGATATTGAAGCAACTGACGCCAGCCGGGATATTGACCGCACCACCTATACGCTGACGGTGTCCAGCGAAAACTCTACGACCCATGCCACAGAAGGGCCGAGGGGATATGCCACGGACAATCAGATGAATACCTTTTGGCATTCCAACATGGCGACGAACGAGAGCGGCCGCTGGATCGCGGTGGAGTTGCCTGAGGCCCAATGGGTCTCGGCCCTCCGCTACCGTCCCCGTTCAGACTATACCAGCGCAAACTCCAGCGCCACCCCCACGGTGAACGGGAACGGCTATGTGACGAGCTACCGAATTGAGGTCAGTCAGAACGGAACGGATTGGACTTCCGTAGCCAGCGGAGACTGGTCTGCCTTTGAAAATGTGGATGGCAGAGGTATGCTGCCCACCGGAGCTTGGGAAGTGGCAAACTTTGATGCGGTGCAGACAAAGTACATCAGACTGGTAGGGGTACACACCGCAGGGAACGGAAATACCGACCAGTATATGCACGCCGCGGAGATCCGCGTGGTGGCCGCCCCGGCGGCCACCACCTACACCGTCTCGGGTACGGTGGTGGACGGCGGCAACAGCGACGCGCCCCTGCGCGGCGCGGTGGTGAACATCGGGGGCGCGACTGACACCACCGATGAAAACGGCGAATACTCCGTCACCGTGCGCGCCGGGACTTACACCGTGGGCGTGACCCTGAACGGCTATGAGGTCACCGACGGCGACTCGGTGGAAGTGACCAACGCCGACGTGACCGGCCACACCATCACCATGCAGGCGGTGTCCCGGAAGATCACCGGCACGGTGACCGACGGAGACAGCCCACTGGTGGGCGCGGCGGTGACGCTGGTTCAGGCCGAAGCCCCCTATCCCACCGTGCCCGGCGTTTCCGCCGTCACGGAGGCGAACGGCACGTTTGAGATGAACGTCAATTCCTTGGCCGCAGGGAGCTACAAGATCCGCGCCGCCAAGACGGGCTACGGCGCGGCCATTGGAACGACTGCGGTGACCGTCACCACCACCAACCCCACGGCGGCCTTTGCGGCGGGGGAGACCACCCTCACCGCCATCGGTGCGGCGGATCACACCTACGATATGACGACCCAGCTTCCCGCCCACACGGACGGCGCGAACACCACCGTGCGGCAGGAGAACGGAACGGTCATGGTCTTCAACGGCACCAGCCACTCGGCCAATCAAGTCAGGCTCACCGGCGTCAACGCCGCCGATGTGACGGTGGAGTTTGACGCCACCCGCAGCGGCAGCAGCACCACCGCCGGATTCGGCGTGGCTCTGCGGCACACCGACGCCGACAATTACCTCTACGTGGGGCAGGCCACCGGAAATAATTGGTACAGCGCGGGGGTGAGCGGCGGCAACAGCGGCTCCAGCACCGCCCTCTCCGGCCCGTCCTTCCTCCCCGGCGACACCCGCCACTTTAAGATCACCTTGCGTCAGGACAACGGTACGGCCAAGGTGAGCCTGTGGATCGACGGTACACAGGTCATCGACAACGCGAATGCCGGAAACAGCCATTGCCCGGCCGCCGCAGGGGCGGTCGCCTTCGTCTGCGGCGGCAACAACACCACCGTCACGGTGAAGGATCTGTATATCACCCGCGCGGACAGCAAGTACACCATCACCATGCCGGACACGCTGACGGCGTATGTGTTCGGCGCGGACGCTTCTCTGCCCGCAGGGAGCGAAGCGGGGACGTTCCTTGCCAGCGAGGGCGACGTGGTGAACGTCTACAGCGCCGATCCGGACACAACGCAGATGACCGCGCCCCTGACGGTCTATCATGCGGATGACGGCACCACGGTCTCCGCCACCGAAAACATTCTGCACGTCACCCATAACGGCACGACGAACAAGGAACGGGGCTACTATGTCCAGTTCCGTATGCCCGCTTACAACGTGACTCTGACGCCCGCCGACCTCAAGACGTATCTGACCGGCGTGACGCTGGAAACGGACGCGGAAACCGGCACGGTCACCGCCACGGTGACCCCCGCAGGGGCAACGGCGTCCTACCAGTGGTTCAGGGCCGGGGCGACGGAGGGCTCTTGGACGCTCATTGAGGGCGCGACCAAGGCGGCCTACACGCCCCAGTCGGCGGACGCGGGCCACAAATTGAAGGTGGAGGCCACGGGCACGGGCAGCTACTGCGGCGTGGTCGATGCCGCCACCCAGCAGATGGCGGCCAACCCCGTCACCGGCGTGTCCATCCTCCGCACCACCTCCGAGCCGGAGGTGGTGGGCGTGAGCGGCACCGCCACCCTGAGAGCCACCATTACTCCGGCTCAGGACGTGGATTTCGCAGTGACATGGGCCTCCAGCGACACTGGCAAGGTGACGGTGGAAGGCGTTGCAGTGACGCGGGACGAGAAAATGGACGCCTCCTATGCCACCGCGACCATCACCGGCGTGGCGGAGGGTACGGCCACCATTACCGTCACCGCCGGCGGCAAGACAGACACCCGGCAGGTGACCGTGGGCAAGGCCGTTGCCAACGTGATCTTTACAGATAGCTCCGTGGTGACCCTCTATACCAACGGCAGCGGGGACAAGACCGCCCAACTGACCCCCACCGTCAACCCCTCTGACGCCACCAACAAGGCTTTGACATGGTGGAGCGCCGACGAGACGGTGGCCACCGTGGATCAAAGCGGCCTTGTCACCGCCGTCGCCCCCGGTACGGCGGAGATCTACGTCCGCTCTCAGCAAAAGCCCAGCCTGCAGACCCACCGGACGGTGCAGGTGGTCACGCTGCCCGAGAGCCTGACGCTGGACGTGGAAGAGGTGGAGCTGATCCTCCGCCCGGGGAGCGCACCCGGCACGCAGGTGGTCGTACCCACTCTTGCTCCGGCCGACACCAGCGACAAGACCATCGTCTGGAGAACGGGCAGCAGCGCCGTGGCCACGGTGACCAAACCGTGGGCAAATGACACGGGCAGCCAGAATGCCCTCATCACCGCCCAAGGCGTGGGCGAGACCGACATCACCGCCACCAGCGCGGCAAACGGAAGCCTTGTGAAGACGATTCACGTCACCGTGAAGCGGCAGATCGTGGGTCAGGCCGCGGTGAGCGGCGAGCTGAAGTTCGGAAGTGAGCTGACCGCCGACGTCAACGACATCATTGAGGCGGCCAAGAACGACCTGACCTATGCGTGGTATCGCGGCGAGACCGCCGAGGGCACGGCTGTGGCTACCACCAAGAC
>CARXAY010000154.1 GCA_949093475.1 uncultured Oscillospiraceae bacterium | reverse complement strand
CCCCCGGCTGCTGGCCGTGATGGACAAGCCCCTGCTCTACCATTTCTCCGATCTGCTGCGGGGGACTTCTCCGGGCCAGCCGGTGGTGGAGTTCGACTGCCGGCTGAACATCGGCGGGGAAAAGCGGTGGCACCGGCTCTTGGCCCGCGCCACTTGGTCGGGGGACGAGCCGCCCCGCTATCTGGGTGCCATCGGCAAGGCCGTGGACATCCACGATTCCCGGTTGCAGATGGACACCCTGACCCGCATCGCCTCCACCGACCCCCTCACCGGCCTTTTCAACCACGCCAGCGCCCGCAAGCGCATCGAGACGCGGCTTCAAGAGCGGCCGGACGGGCACTTTGCCTTGGCCATCTTTGATCTGGACTTCTTCAAGTCCGCCAACGACAGCCGGGGGCATTTGTTCGGCGACCGCCTCTTGGCCTATCTGGCCCGCACCCTTCGCCGCACCGTCCGCGGCGGCGACATCGTGGCCCGGGTAGGGGGGGATGAATTCCTCATTTTTCTGGAGTATAAATCCGTGCCGGAGGCGGCGATCGGGCGCATCTTCTCCGCCCTCACCGGCCAGTATGAGGACTTCTCCATCTCCCTGAGCATGGGGGTGGCCTGCACCGACCGGGTGGGCACGGACTACGGCGCGCTGTTCCACGCCGCCGACAACGCTCTCTACGCCGTCAAGCGCAGCGGCCGAGGCAAGTACCTGTTTTACGACGAGACCATGCGTGACACCCTCTCCAACATCTCCCCCATCGTCCAAGAGGGGGAAGGAGAAGAGCCCACAAAGGAGGATAGGCCCACATGACTTTGAAGGAGTGCTACGACGCGCTGGGCGGCAGCTATGACGACGTGATGGGACGGCTGCGAAGCGAGGCTCTGGTGCAGAAGTTCGTCCTGAAATTTCCCTCCGACCCCAGCTTTCAGCTTTTGGAGGACTCGCTGGCGGCGGAAAACTGGCCGGAGGCCTTTCGCGGAGCGCACACCCTCAAGGGGGTGTGCCAGAACCTGAGCTTTACCACTCTCTACCGCTCCAGCGCGGCCCTGTGCGAGGCCCTGCGGGGCGGCGCAGTCCCCGATCCCGCGCTGGCCGTTCAGGTGGAGGCGGACTACCGGCGCACCGTGGACGCCATCGACGCCTTTTGCGCCGTCCCTTCGGTGTAAGCCGCCATTGGAAAGGAGGTCGTTTCATCCTATGCGTTCGAAGAAAACCGGCGTGACCAAAGCCAAGACCACCCACTTTCTCTGGGCCAGTATGGTGGGCATCGCCCTGCTGTGCGTGTGCGTATTTTCCTTCCTTGCCCTCCATATGGGCACGATCAGCTCCCAGACCATCAACGAGGTCGGCTCGCTCTATATGTCCAGCCTGAGCGAGCAGCTCTCCCTCCACTTCGAGACCACCATCAACCTCCGGCTGGAGCAGATGGAGGCGCTGGCCAGCGCCATGACCTCCGAGGACATCCACGAGGACGCCCGGCAGCAGGAGGTTCTCATCTCCTACGCCAAAGCTCTGGGCTTTCAGTATCTGGGCTTTTACCGGGAGGACAACGACTTTGATATGCTCTACGGCGCGCCGCTGGCCGTCACCGATCCCGGGCCGTTCATGGGCTCTCTCACCAGCGGCCAGAAAAAGGTGGCCGTCGGCTCAGACGCACAGGGGAACAGCGTCATACTGATGGGCGTCCCCTCCGATCATGCCCCCACCCCGGAGCATCCCTGCGTGGCCTTGGTGGGCGCGCTGCCGGTGGACTACATTACCAAGACCCTGTCTCTGGACGACACGGGCAACCACGAATACTCCCACATCATCCGCCGGGACGGCTCTTTTGTGGTGCGCACCGGCGACGCCTCCCGAAACAACTACTTTGACCGGGTGCTGGCCGTTTACGACAGCGTGGCGGGCAAGACCCCCGCAGAATACCTGACGGAACTGGCCGCCGCCATGGATCGCAACGAGGACTACTCCAGCGAGTTCACCGTGTCCGGCGAGCGGCGGCATCTCTACTGCACCCGTCTGGCCAACTCCGAGTGGTATTTGGTCACCTTCATGCCCTACAGCGCCATGGACTCCATCGTCAACGCCCTGAACCGGCAGTGGGTGATCTCCGCCCTGCTGGGTGCGGCGGCGATCCTGCTGGCGCTTCTGGCTGTGTTCGCCATCTACTTCCGCCTCACCCGCCAGCAGATGCAGGCGTTGGAGGCGGCTTGGCGGGACGCCGACGCCGCCACCAAGGCCAAGAGCGAATTCCTCTCCAATATGTCCCACGACATCCGCACCCCCATGAACGCCATCGTAGGCATGACCGCCATCGCCACCGCCCACATCGACGACAAGGAGCAGGTGCAAAACTGCCTGAAAAAGATCACCCTCTCCTCCAAGCACCTGCTGGGACTCATCAACGACGTGCTGGATATGTCCAAGATCGAGAGCGGCAAAATGACCCTCAGCACGGATCAGGTCTCCCTGCGGGAGGTGATGGAAAGCATCGTCAGCATCGTCCAGCCGCAGGTTCGCATCAAGAACCAGCTCTTCCAAGTTTCCATCCATGACATCTCCACCGAAAATGTCTACTGCGACAGCGTCCGGCTCAATCAGGTGCTTCTCAACCTGCTTTCCAACGCCATTAAATTTACCCCGGACGGCGGCTCGATCACCATGGCCCTCTATGAGGACGCCTCTCCCAAGGGGGAAGATCACATCCGCATCCATCTTTCGGTGACCGACAACGGGATCGGCATGACCCCCGAATTTCAGGCCAAGATCTTTGAGTCCTTTACCCGGGAGGACAACGCCCGCGTCCACCGCACCGAGGGCACCGGCCTCGGCATGGCCATCACCAAGTACATCGTAGACGCCATGGAGGGCACCATCGAGGTGGACAGCGAGTTGGGCAAGGGCACGCAGTTCCGGGTCACGCTGGATCTGGAGAAAGCGGAGACCACCGAGCCGGAAATGATTCTGCCCGACTGGAATATGCTGGTGGTGGACGACGACCAGCTCCTCTGTGAGAGCGCGGTGACCTCTCTGAAGTCCATCGGCATCCGGGCCGACTGGACGCAGGACGGGGAGAGCGCCATTCAAAAGATCCTCCGCCACAGGGAGAATCGCGACCCCTACCACATCATTCTTTTGGACTGGAAGCTCCCCGGCATCGACGGCATCGAGACCGCCCGCCGCATCCGCAACACCCTACAAAGCGACGTGCCCATTCTGCTCATTTCCGCCTACGACTGGAGCGAGATCGAGGAGGAGGCCCGCGCCGCCGGGATCAACGGCTTCATCTCCAAGCCGCTGTTCAAATCCACCCTCTACCACAGCCTGCGGGAGTACGCCGGTCAGGACTTGGCCGCCGCCCCTGAGCCGATCCAGCAGGATGCCGACCTGACCGGCTGCCGGGTGCTGCTGGCCGAGGACAACGAGCTGAACTGGGAGATCGCCCGGGAGCTGCTCCAGAGCGTCGGTCTGGAGCTGGATTGGGCGGAGAACGGCCAGCTTTGCGTGGAAATGTTCCAAAAGTCCGCCCCCGGCTATTATGACGCCATCCTCATGGACATCCGTATGCCGGTGATGACCGGGTACGAGGCCACCCGCGCCATCCGTGCGCTGGATCGGCCCGACGCCGGCCTTCCCATCATCGCCATGACCGCCGACGCCTTCGCCGAGGACGTGAAGAAGTCTCTGGACGCGGGCATGAACGCCCACATCGCCAAGCCCATCGACCTGCGGGAGGTCACCCTCCTCCTCAAGCGCCACCTGTCCAAGTAACCGAAAACGTAAAAAAAGAAACCGCCGGAAGCAAATGCTTCCGGCGGTTTTTGGTTGCGGGGGTAGGCGCAGGAACAGCCGTTATCCTGCTCCCGACCTTGTCCGAGACAGAAGAACCGTCCCGCTGTCTTCTTTGTTTACCTGTTTCGCAATTAGGCAGACAAAAAACCCATCTCCTCGGTCTCAAGAACGATACCGGGAACTTTCCGGTCAGCGCAGACTCTCAGAA
>CARXAY010000153.1 GCA_949093475.1 uncultured Oscillospiraceae bacterium | reverse complement strand
CTTCTTATGCACCTGCCGCCAGTAATCCAGCAGGGTGTTTTTCAGCACCATGCCGCGGGGCAAAAAGAAGGGGAAGCCGGGGCCTTCGTCCCGGAGCATAAACAGGCCCAATTCCTTGCCCAGCTTGCGGTGATCCCGCTTCTTGGCCTCCTCGATGCGCGCCAGATACTCGTCCAGCTCCTCCTTCTTGGGGAAGGCGATGCCGTAAATGCGCTGGAGGGTCTCCCGGTTGGAATCCCCCCGCCAGTAGGCGGCGTTGCAGGCGGTGAGCTTGAGGGCGTTGCCCTTCACCCGGCCGGTGGAATCAAGGTGCGGCCCGGCGCACAGGTCGGTGAACTCCCCCTGCTTGTAAAAGGAGATGACCTCGCCCTCGGGGAGGTCGTTGATCAGCTCCACCTTGAACGGCTCGCCCTTGTCCTCCATGAGCTTGAGGGCCTCGGCCCGGGGCAGCTCGAACCGCTCCAACTTCAGCTTTTCCTTGCAGATCTTCCGCATTTCGCCCTCGATCTGCTCCAAATGCTCCGGGGTAAAGGCAAAGGGCGCGTCCATATCGTAATACCAGCCCTCGTCGATGGACGGGCCGATGGCCAGCTTCACCTCGGGCCAAAGCCGCTTGACCGCCTGCGCCATAATGTGGGAGCAGGTGTGCCAATAGGTCTTACGGTAGGTCTCGTTTTCAAAGGTATACAGGTTTTCATCGCTCATAGGAACGACCTCCTTTTGTCCGCTGGAATTATAGCACGCAAGCCGGGGAATGTCAAACAACTCCCCGCCCCGCGATCAAAAAAGAGACCGCCAAGGCGGCCTCTTTTAAGAAAATCGTTTTTCAATGCCGCTTTGCTTCAAAATAGCATTGGCCGTGTGCCGGGATTTGATTTTTCCGTCTACGGTCACGTGGCGGGCGGTAATGGGGCTGTACCAGATATCATGGTCGCCCTTTCCGTGGCGCACAAAGTGACAGCCGGCCGCCGTCAGCAGCTCCCGAACCACTTTTTCGTATTCCGCCATTTATATGGCCACCTTTTCCAACCGCTGGGAGACGATGCTCATCTGTACGGTGTTCTTTTCCGCGCCGTTCAACGCCAGCATCTCCGGCACGGCATAGCGAAGCCGCTCGATCAGCGCGTCCATAGAGCCGGATTCCAGCACCAGACCGGGTACGTCGTCGCTCTCCGCCACCCAAACGCGGGCCTCGTCGTCCCAAACCGCCCGAATGGTCAATTCCATAGTATCACCTCGGTATTATCATACCCCATACACAGGGAAAGTGTCAAGAATTACGGCGCGGGTCGTCGGTGTCCTTAAAATTTTTTACACCTCTTTAGGCGTAAATCTGCACTTCATAGTATAATTTGTGCTATCCTTGCAGATGCCCATTTGACAAAACATCTGAATGCGAGGTGATACCATGACCAGAATGCCAAAGCCCATGGTTCAGGCCGAAGTATGCGGAACTTGCGCCCACTACCACCAGCACTACGTCATGCTGCCAAGCGGGAGGCCGCTCCCGCTGTGGTACGGACACTGCGCCGTGCCTGCGTTGAAAGACCGCAACCCCGACCAAACCTGCGAACACTGGACAGAAAATCTAAAGGACGAATGACAAAAACACACCGTTATCTTCGGCATGAAGATAACGGTGTGTTTATTGCTCAACGGAAATCTTTTACCCGCCCAGATAGGCGGCTTTGACGGCGGCGTCGTTGAGAAGCTCCTTGGCGGGGGCGGACTTGACGATCTTGCCCGTCTCCAAAACGTAGCCCCGGTCGGCCACCGAGAGGGCCATCTGGGCGTTCTGCTCCACCAGCAAAATGGTCGTGCCAGCCTTGTGGAGATCCTTGATGATGTCAAAGATCTGATCCACCAAAATGGGGGCGAGGCCCATGGACGGCTCGTCCAGCATCATCAGCTTGGGGTCGGACATGAGGGCGCGGCCCATGGCGAGCATCTGCTGCTCGCCGCCGGAGAGCTGGGTGGGGAACTCCTTGGCCTTGTTCTCCAGTCCCACCAGCTCCAGCACATAGGGGATGCGCTTGCGGATGGAGCGGGGGGAAGACCCCACCACCCGCATGGCAAAGGCCAGATTCTCCCAGACGGTCTTTTTCTCGATCAGGCGGAAGTCCTGAAACACCACGCCCAACGTCCGCCGCAGGTAGGGCACTTTGGAGGGCTTGATGGTGTTGAGGTTATGCCCGTTGACGATCACCCGCCCGTCGGTGGGCGCGATCTCCGCCGTGAGCAGACGGGTGACGGTGGATTTTCCCGACCCGGAAGGGCCGACCAGAAACACAAATTCCCCGTCGTCGATGCGGAAGGAGACGTTTCGCAGGGCCTCGCTGCCGTTTTCATAGATCTTGGTCACGTCGATGAGCCGTACCATGCGCTGCCTCCCCGTTTATCCGTCGATCCCTCTGGATACCAAGTATTTCTTGACCATCAGCGCCACCTTGAAGGTGATGGCGTCGTCAAACTCCCGCAGATCGAGGCCGGTGAGCTTTTTGATCTTCTCCAGCCGGTACACCAGCGTATTGCGGTGGACAAAGAGCTTGCGGGCGGTCTCGGACACGTTCAGGTTGTTCTCAAAGAACTTGTTGATGGTGAACAGCGTCTCCTGGTCCAGGGCGTCGATGGGATTCTTCTTGAAGACCTCCTGGAGGAACATCTCGCACAGGGTGGTGGGAAGCTGGTAAATGAGCCGCCCGATGCCCAGATTCTCGTAGTTGATCACAGACATCTCGGTGTTGAACACCTTGCCCACCTCAATGGCTACCCCCGCCTCCTTGTAGGCGCGGGCCAGATCCCGCAGGTGGGTGGCGATAGTGCCCACGCCGATCACACACTTTAGATGGAGTTCGTCCTGCAAAAGTTCCAGGATCTCGGTGGCTACAGCGCCAAGCGCCTTGGCGTCCGCCCCCGGCTCTAAGGTCTTGACCACGGCAATGTCCGTCTCGGTGATGGAGAGGACAAAGTCGTTCTGGCGGTCGGGGAACAGCCCCAAAATGGCGTCCATGGCGGCGGGGTTGCCCTCCACGGACGGCCGCACCAGAAACACGCCCCAGCTTGCTTCCGTGGGGAAGTGAAGCTCCCGGGCGCGGATATACACGTCGCCCAGCATGATGTTGTCCGTGATGATATTTTTCACAAAGGTCGCGCGGTCGTGCTTCTCCTCGTAGAAGCTCTTCGCCCCGTTGAGGGCCACCGCCGCCAGCGCACAGTAGCTCTGGGCCACGTCCCCCTCGCCCACCACAAAGGCGGCGTAATCATAGGGGTTGCTCCGCCCCGCCAGCGTCCGGAACAGCTTTCCGTCCGACACGGCGTACGTCCCCTCGTGGCGGTTGATGGCCTCTGCCGCCTGAGGCCATCGCTGGCCCACCAGAGACAGCTCCGTGCAGGCCACCACTGTCCCCTCCGCGTCTACAACGCCCAACGGCAGCTTGGTGCAGTCCTTCATTTGCAGGATCACGCTTTGGAAGATTCGGCTGGACATATCAACACCTTCCCTCTCACCCATTTTTCGTTCATCTTCGCCCCCTTCCCGAAGGGGAAAACGGGGCTATTTTAGATAACTGCTTCTATTATACTGGATTCGCCATCCAAATACAAGAGGTAAATTCAATTTTTTTGTGCAAAATGCTGAAATTTTTTCGAGGGCTACTTTTTCAGCGCCGCCCGTTCCTCCTCGGTGAGCATCCGCCACTCCCCCGGCTTGAGCGTCTCATCCAACCGCAAACCGCCCATGCCGAGACGCTTCAGCGCGGTCACCGGCTTGCCCAAACAGGCCATCATCCGCTTGACCTGATGGAACTTCCCCTCCCGGATGGTGAGCAGAGCCACGTTGGCCCGCCCGGTCAGTTTTAGCTCCGCCGGAAGGCACTTGAGCCCGTCCCCCAGCGTCAGCCCGGCGGCCAGCCGCTCCCCGTCGTCCCCGGTGAACGCCCCGTCCACCGTCACCTCGTACACCTTGTCCACATGGTGGCGGGGGGAGGTGAGGCGG
>CARXAY010000152.1:2505-4009 GCA_949093475.1 uncultured Oscillospiraceae bacterium | reverse complement strand
CTCCAACCGCTATTGGTGCTCAGGCAAGCTCCGCTGCGGCCTTTGCGGCAGCCGCTTCGTCCCCCGGCTCACCAAGCGGCGGGACGGCAGTACCTACAAGCTCTGGGGCTGTCACAGCCGGGTACACGACGGCCGCCGGAAGCAGAACAGCCAAGGGGAGGATGTGGGCTGTGATATGCGGATGGTCAACGACAAATCCCTCACCGCCTGCGTCCAATTCATCCTCCAGCAGCTTGATCTGGACTATGACGTCTTGGCGCAGGAGGTGGCCGCCGAGATCCAAAAGGTCACGGTCTCCCTGCCCCCGGAGCGCGAGATTGTCCGCCTGCAAGCCCGTCAAGCCGAGCTGGAACGGCGCAAGGCGCGGGGCATGGACGCCTACCTTGCCGGGGATATCACCAAGGATGAAATGCTGGGGATGAAGGCCCAATATGACGAGGAGCTGGACAGGATCAACGTCCTGCTTCTGAAACAGGCCGATTCGGCGCACACGCAGGCAGCGCAGACCTCGAACCTTCCGGCACTGGTGAGAACCATCCGGGAGAGCATTACCCGCTCGGAGGAGGTCTTTGCCGAGGCGGTGGAGGAGATCGTGGTCGAGCAGAAGTATATCACCGTCAAAGTCCGCTGCTTGCCCCTCGCCTTCCGGCTTTGGTACACCACCAGCGGAACAAAGGAGAACTACACCACAAACATAGAGCGTTGGGGGGTCGTGTGAACACGACCTCCCAACGCTCTTGATATATCGTTCTCGATCAAAACTGGGTTTGGATGAAATTCATCAGCATTTGTGCCGCCTGTGCGCGGGTGGTCAGCCCTTGGGGCATCAGCCGCCCGTTTCCGTCGCCGTTGATAATGCCCTGCTCCTTGGCCCAACACAGAGCCTCCACCGCGTAGCCGCTCACCTTGTCCGCGTCGGCAAAGGGCAAGACCCCATCCTTTGCTGCCGGGCTTCCGGCATACCGCCACAGGATAACGGCAAGCTGTTCTCTGGTGATGTCATCATTCGGCCCATACCGTCCGTCGCCGTAGCCTGTCACGATACCCTGCTCCGCCGCCCAATAGACGGCGTCGGTATACCAGCTCTCCCCCACATCGGTAAAAGCTCCGTCAAAGGCGTGGGCCGGACTGTCCTCCAGATTGTAGAGCACCACCGCCAACATTCCCCGGGTCATCGTGTTGTCCGGAGAGAAAGCACTGCCGCCTGTACCCTTAAAAATACCTCTGGCGGATACAAAGTCCACCGCGTTCTTCGCCCAGTTGGCAGCGGGCACATCGGAAAAGGCCGCACTGTTATCCACCAGTTTCACGGTGGCGCTGCCCGTCAGAGCCAGCGCCACGCCGTTCTTGGTCACAGTAGACTTCTTCACCGCCGTCTCCGTGCCGTCTGGGTTTACCATGACGGCCACAACGCCGGGGGCGGCGTTTTTGACGGGGATCTCCACCATCACGGCGTCCCCGCCGCCGGGGAGAGTGATCTCCACCACAGGGGCGTTCTCATCGG
>CARXAY010000152.1:0-2495 GCA_949093475.1 uncultured Oscillospiraceae bacterium | reverse complement strand
CGGCAGGAATGGGCAGAGACACCGCCTTGTTTTCCCTCTGGGCCGCTTTCACTGCGGCGTCGGACAGCTTAACTTGGATCGTAGTCGAACCGTCCGGGTTTTTCACGGTCGTTGTCCCCGTGTCCGTGCCGGACGTTCCACCGCCCCCGGACGAGCTGCCACCTCCGGTAGAACCACCGCCGGTTGAACCTCCCCCAGTCGAGCCGCCGGTAGCTGGGATGGTCTCCCGGGCCGTCTCATAACCGCAGACCGTGCATACCTTGTGCTTGCTTCCGCTTTGGGTGGCGGTGGCCGCCTGATCGATGATCCATTCCCCGGCGGTGTGGTCGGCGTAGCCGTCCTTTTCGCTGTCCGCCTGAATGGGGCAGTTCTCCCCGGTGCAGTTGTGCCAGTGGTGGGTCGTGCTGGTGCTCCAGTTCCCGCTCCAAGTATGCCGGTGCTCCGGAGTGGGCGCTTCATAGGCCGGGACGGTGACCTCGGCGGCCTCCCCGGCCAGCCGGTTGCTGCTGCCCTTCACCCGCACATAGTAAGTCCCGGCGGCAAGGCCGGTGGTCTCCCTTTCGCCGCAGTCTTGTGGGTCGGAAAAGGCAACGCCCGTGGAATACTCCATCTCAGCGGTCGTGCCCGTGAGCTTTCCGTCCGTCCCGTCTGTGGAGGTGGGCGCGACCCCCGCCAGCCCGGTGGGAGCGGCAGGAGCGGCCGCCTTGGCAATGCTCCATGAGATGCTCTTGTTGCCCGCCGTGCCGTCCTCCCAGCGGCAGCCGCTCTCCGGCGTGGCGGTGGCGGTATAGTCCCCGGCGTCAGTGGCCTTGTGTCCGGTAAGGGTATAGCCCGTCCCCTCGTTGACGCCCACCTGCTCCGCTCCCGTCCAGACCAGACCGGGATTGGCCTGAGGAACAGGGATCGCTGTCACATTGCCCACCGTCAGCGTAAAGGAAGCGGCGAGGTTTTCTCCCGACACCGTGTACGCCCCCGGCACTACGATCTCAATGCGGTATATGTTGTCGGGGATGGGGGTGGGGGTATCTTCGTCGGATGAGGTGGGAATAAGGATTTCCAGTGCTTCCCCGACATCGAAGTCAAATGTACCTGCACACAACCACAGGCCTGCGGCTTCATAGCAATCAAACCCTTCGTTGTATACCGCTTCGATGCCGTTCACCCGAAGGATCAGGGGGATCACATCTAACCCCAGCCCTGTCCCGCTGTAGGTCGTGTCCAGCGGTACATCAGCTTTCGTCGCGCCGCTCGCTACCGTCATATTCTCCGGGGCAAGGCTTTCCAGCTTTACATTACTCCCTCCTGCCACTGGGATCGTCCAGTTTCCGCTTTCGCTGCGTACCAGCGTCATGGTGGGCTGGGTAGCGTACGGGAGAAGGGTAAACGCGCCGTCATTGGACCGTGGCGCTTGGATATAGCACCACCCCTGAATGGGCAGGGCCGTGGACTGGGTATCGTCGAAGTTGGTGTGGCCGATGGCCACCTTGGCCGTCCCCGTCACCGCGCCGCTGATGGGCAGGGTCTGGCTCTTGTCCAGAATCAGGATGCCGCCGTTGCCGGTGAAATCGCCGAGGGTGGGCACTCTCCCCGCAAGGGCCTTGAGGTTCAGCTTCGCGCCGCTCGTCAGAAAGACGTCAACGCCGTTCAAGCTGTGGCTTCCGGCCTCCAGCTCCAGATTTCCCTTCTCCACCGACAGGCTGAAAAGGTTGGAAAAGGTTCTGGAAATCGCATAGTTGCTGTCATCCCGGTAATTCACGTGGGTCTGCGCCGCCCCCGCGCCCTCCACATCGGGGACATTGCCGTTGACGGTGACAGAGCCGGAGACGGTATAACGCGCCGCGTCGGGCAGGGTCACCTTTCCGTTGGGCGCGCCCACGGGGATACGCTGCTGGCCGCCGCAGGCGTAGACCGTCCCCACGTCGCCGCTGCCCTCCACGTAGATGACCGCGTTGCCTCGAAAGACATTTTCCGGGCCGTTCTTATCCGGGCCGTTGTTGCTTTCCGTCATACCGCCCATGCACAGGTTGCCCGCGTAGATGTTCCCTGAACCGAAGGTGTTCTCATACTGGAGCGTGGTGCTCCCCTTGATGTAGATCCTCCCCACCTGACCGGGAGCAGGCACATCAAACGTCTCATAGTCGCTTTTGAGCAAGCCGCCGCAGAAAAGGTTGAAGGAGTGGCCGCCGCACGCCACATTTTCCAGCGTCAGCGTATGCCCGTTGGCCATAATGGAATTGCGGACGTTGGACGTAAAGGTTATGCTGGTATCCTTGAAGGTCACATCCGCGTTCAACAGGATGCCGTGGGCTCTAAGATAGACTTCTCCGCCCGTGATGGTCACGCTCTTATTGATGATCCACGGCGCCTCGTTGGTTGTTTGCACGGCGCCGCCGCCCGTGAGCCGGATCGTATCCCCGTCCTTCACCTTGTCCTGCGCCAGAAGGTCGGGTAGGCTTCCCAGATCGGCAAGGGTGTGGGTCGTCCCCTCTTCTGCG
>CARXAY010000151.1:2606-4022 GCA_949093475.1 uncultured Oscillospiraceae bacterium | reverse complement strand
GTTTGAAGGTCATAATCGAGTCGGCGCAGTGAAGCGCGTCCTGATACTTGAAGTCGATCTCGTGCTGGCCTTCGGCTACCTCGTGGTGGCTGGCTTCGATTTCAAAGCCCATTTCCTCCAACGCCAAGCAGATCTCCCGGCGGGTGGACTCCCCATGATCCAGAGGGCCAAGGTCAAAATAGCTGGCTTCATCATTGGTCTTGGTGGTGGGTTTCCCCTCCTCGTCGGTCTGGAACAGGAAAAATTCCGCCTCAGGGCCAACATTGAAGATGTCAAAGCCCATGTCCTTAGCCCGATCCAAAACCCGTTTCAGAACACCGCGGGGATCGCCGACAAAAGGAGTGCCATCGGGATTGTAGACGTCGCAAATGAGCCGCGCGACCTTCCCCGGCTCTTGATGCCAAGGAAATACCACAAAGCTGTCCAAATCGGGACGCAGATACTGGTCAGACTCGTTGATGCGGACAAATCCCTCGATCGAAGAACCGTCGATCATAATTTGATTGTCCAGCGCCTTGCCGATCTGGGACTCGGTGATGGTCACGTTCTTCATCTGGCCGAAAATATCGGTGAACTGCATCCGGATAAACTTGATGTTCTCCTCTTCCACCCTGCGGATAATGTCCTCTTTTGTATAACCCATACTGGTGCGCCCCTTTCTGGCTGTTTATCGCCGCACGGCCAAGCGGAAAGGCATCGCCTTTCCCTTGTTTGGTTCAGTGTAGACTACCCGCGTCTCTGTGTCAATAGTTTTGAGTGCAAAATTTTCGTTTTGTGGCTTTCGACGTTGACAAACGCAGCTTTTGAACATTTGATTATGCGGGATTTCGTTTTCTGTCTTCAGAATCCACACTTCTCATGCCGTAAAACGACGATTTGTCATTTTGGAACATTGGTGGTATAATGGCAGCAATTCGTGAAAGGAGGAGCGCTTGTGTCTGAACTGGTTCTTGGCATTTTGGCCCACGTAGACGCGGGTAAAACGACCCTTTCCGAAGGACTTCTCTATACCGCCGGTCAGCTTCGCGCTCTTGGGCGGGTAGATCACCGAAACAGTTTTTTAGACACCAACGTTTTGGAGCGGGAGCGGGGCATCACCATCTTTTCAAAGCAGGCCCGCTTCCCTCTTGAGGGAGACTGGGTCACCCTTTTGGACACTCCGGGCCATGTAGATTTTTCTGCGGAGATGGAGCGGGCCTTGCAGGTCATGGACTGCGCCCTTCTGGTGGTCAGCGGTACAGACGGCATTCAGAGCCACACCCGCACCTTGTGGCGGCTGTTGGCGCGGTATGGCGTCCCCACGCTGTTGTTCCTCAACAAAATGGATCTTCCCGGCAAGGGGCAAAAAGTTCTGATGACTGAGCTTCAGGACAAACTGAGCGACCACTGTGTGGACTTTACCGCCGATTTTGCCGA
>CARXAY010000151.1:0-2596 GCA_949093475.1 uncultured Oscillospiraceae bacterium | reverse complement strand
CTGTGCGGGGAGGATGCCTTGAGCGAATATCTGGATTCCGGCGCGCTCTCTGACGCCACCATTACCCGAATGATCGCCCAGCGGCAGCTTTTTCCCTGCTTTTTCGGTTCGGCATTGAAGCTGGAGGGAATAGACTTTCTTCTGGATCATTTGAATCGTTATCTACCCCGCCAGACCTATTCAGAGACCTTTTCCGCCTGCGTTTATAAAGTGGAGCATCCCTCCGGCAGCGGGCAATTGACCCATATGAAGATCACAGGGGGAACACTGAAAGTACGCACTTCTCTACGCGGAGGGATTGGCGAGGACACGTGGGAGGAGAAGGTAGATCAGATCCGCCTTTATTCCGGCGAAAAGTTTCAAACCGTTGATGAAGCAACTGCGGGAACACTTTGTGCAGTCACGGGACTGACTCATGTCCAGCCCGGTCATGTGTTTGGCGACGCCCCTTCCATGGCCGCGCCCTCCCTCCAACCGGTGCGCACATATCAGGTTCTTTTGCCGGAGGGACAAGACCCTTACACCGCTTACCGCTATTTTCAGCAATTGGCTGCCGAAGATCCCCAGCTTCATGTGTTGTGGAATGCCCAAAGTCGGGAGATCAACGTCCGGCTTATGGGAGAGGTACAGGGCGAGGTGCTTCGCCGCCTGCTCCAAGACCGTTTCGGACTGGCGGTGGACTTTGGCCCGGGCGCGATCCTCTACCGCGAGACCCTAAAGTCTCCGTCCATCGGCATCGGGCATTTTGAACCGCTGCGCCACTATGCGGAGGCGCACCTTCTTTTAGAACCCACCGCCCCCGGCAGTGGTCTTACCTTTGCTACCGCTTGTCCACAGGAAGTTCTGGACTTTTCTTGGCAACGGCTGGTTCTGGGGATCTTACAGTCGGAAAGCCACCCCGGCGTGCTGACCGGTGCGCCGTTGACTGATCTGAAGATCACCCTGATCGCAGGACGTTCTCACCCCAAACACACCGAGGGCGGGGACTTCCGTCAGGCAACTCTCCGCGCTCTGCGCCAAGGGCTGATGTCCGGGGAGAGCGTGCTGTTAGAGCCGTGGTACGATTTTCGGCTGGAGCTGCCCCCAGACATGGTAGGCCGCGCCCTTTCCGATTTGGCGCAAATGAATGCAAAAACCGACCCCCTCCTCTCTGAGGGGGAGGACGCCGCACTCACCGGGAGCGTAGCGGTCTCTGCGTTTGGGGATTATGCTTCTGTGCTTGCCGCATATACCCACGGTCACGCCCGGCTTTCCCTTGCGCTGGGCGGCTACTTCCCCTGCGCCGATCAGGACGCAGTGGTTGCGGCCATTGGCTATGATCCCCTTCGCGACACGGAACACCCCACCGACTCCATCTTTTGCGCCCATGGAGCGGGCCATAGCGTCCCATGGAATGAAGTGCCCGCCCATGCCCATGTTTCCAGCGGTCTGCGCCTGACCAACGGCACGGTAGAGGACGCGAAAGTGACGGCCAAAGCGCCCAAAAGCGTCACCTATACCGGGACTGCCGCTCAGGATGCTGAGCTTCAGGCTATTTTTGAGCGAACCTACGGGGCAATCAAGTCTCCCGGCCTGCGGCCTATGACGACCCCAAAGGCCGCACCGTCCATCCCGGATAAAGTAGAGGTCAAGCTGGGGGACAACAAGCCCGAATACCTTCTGGTAGACGGCTATAACATTATTTTTGCTTGGGACGAGCTGAAAGCGGTGGCAAAGAAGAATCTGGACGCCGCCCGTATCCTACTGACGGAACTGCTATGTAACTATCAAGGCTATCGGGGCAATCGGGTCATTTTGGTCTTTGACGCCTATAAAGTGCATGGCGGCGTGGAAAAGGTTGAAAAGCACAACAATATTACCGTTGTCTACACCAAAGAGGCGGAGACCGCCGACGCCTATATTGAAAAGGCCACCTACCGTCTGGGCAAGGAAAACCGCGTCCGGGTCGCTACCTCTGACGGCTTGGTGCAGATCATTATTCTGGGTCACGGCGCGCTGCGGGTGTCCGCCTCTGCCCTTCATAACGAGGTGGAGACTGCCTTGGGCCAAATCTCCGCCCTTGTGCGCCAAACCCAGCTCCCGTCTCCCTCCCAACCGGTAGCAAAGGCGTTTGAGAGAGCGAAAGAGGAAAAAGGATAGGCGGGGGCGTTTGCATCCGCCTATCCTCATAGGTTTTTACTTTATGATCGCGCCCAAAATGCACAAAATGATCCCGTAGAGGATGCTGGACGAGATACCATATACCAGCACAGGGCCGGCTACCGTGAACAGCTTTGCGCCCGTCCCCAGCACCAACCCCTCGCTTTTGAACTCCAACGCCGGGGACGCCATCGCGTTGGAAAAGCCGGTGATGGGCACCAGCGTACCTGCTCCGGCGTGTTTGGCGATGTCGTCGAACACACCCAGACCGGTAAGCAGTGCCGCAAGGAAGATCAGCGTGATGGACACCCACGTCCCTGCATCCTCCTTGGTCGCGCCCAGATATTGATAGAGAGTGCTTAGCCCCTGTCCCCCGGCGCAGATCCCGCCGCCCACACAAAACGCCCACATCATATCCTTCCAGATCGGCGATGGCTTCACCTTCTCTTCCACATAC
>CARXAY010000150.1 GCA_949093475.1 uncultured Oscillospiraceae bacterium | reverse complement strand
GGTGCGGCAGGCGGAGAGCTGCACCGTCAGCGACAGTCCCAGCCCCAAGGCCAGCCATCCCTTCTGCCTCTTGTTCATTTGCCCTTCCCCCTTCCTGTTCGTCTTGCTTCGTTACGGCCGGGCCAGCATGATGACCGCCGCCTGACTGCCCCGTTCCCCTTTGGTGAAGCGGTGCGACCAAAAGCGGTCGTGCTGACAGCAGGTGCAGTCTCGGCTCACGTCGATGTGTCCGCCCGAAAGCCCGGAACGCTCCAAGATGGCGGCATTGATGGCCTTTAAGTCCACGCGCCACCTTTCCCCTGCCCCTGTCCGGGTCATAAAGGGCGCCGCCAAGCTGCCCAGAGCGGTCTCCATGGCGGCGGGCACATCGCCGTCGGTCTCAAAGCAGCACGGCCCAATGCCCGGGCCGATGGCCGCGCGAATGTCCAACCGGTCGCTGCCGTATTCCCGCGCCATGGTCTCCGCCGCAGCAGCGGCGATGGCGGCGGCCGTCCCCCGCCAGCCCGCGTGGACAGCGGCGACGGCCCGCTTGACCGGGTCGAAGAGCAGAATGGGGATGCAGTCGGCGGAGAAAATGCACAGGGTCACGCCGGGGACGTTGGTGGCCAACCCGTCCGCCTCAAAGGGCGTGGGGGCAAGGAGGTCGGGCTTCACATCCGCCCCGGTCACCACCTTGACCACATCCCCATGAACCTGATTGGTCATCACGATGCCCCTCACGTCCGTTCCGGTGGCGGCGCAGAAGCGGCGGTAGTTCTCCCGGACGTTGTCCGGGTCGTCCCCCCGGCGGTGGCCCAGATTCAGGCTTGCAAAGATTCCCGCGGACACCCCGCCCAAGCGGGTGGAAAACCCGTGGGGCGTTTCCAGAAGCGGCGAGGTCAAAACCTCCACACCGGCTTTACAACAGGTTATCATCAGCCGTCCAAATCCTCGTGGTATTCCTTGCAGGTGCATTTCTTCCATTTCAGTCCACTACCGCAGGGACAGGGATCGTTGCGGCCGATCTTGGCCTCGGCGGTGCGCTTGGGCTGCTTTTTCACCGTGCCGTCGGACGCGCCGGACTCGCCGGTGACCTTGGCCACCCGCTCCCGCTTGACCTCCTCGTTCTGGCGAAGCTGCACCAAGAACAATCGGCGGACGGTCTCCTCCTGAATGGCGGAGATCATGCTCTCAAACATCTCGTAGCCTTCCCGCTTATACTCCACCACCGGGTCGGCCTGACCAAAGGCCCGCAGGCCGATGCCCTGACGCAGCTCGGTCATGGCGTCGATCTCGTCCATCCAGTATTCGTCCACCACCCGGAGCATGACCACCCGCTCGATCTCCCGCATGAGCGGCTCACCGAAGCCCGCCTCCCGGAAGGCGTAACGGGCGCGGGCGGCCTCCAGCAGCTTCTCGGTGAGGCTGTCGGCGGTGAGGGTGTCCAGCTCCTCCTCCCCGGGCGCAGGCTTGGCGGGGTCAAGGAACACCCCCTTGAAGGGGGCGATCACGGCGGCGAACTCCTCCGCGGTGATCCCCTGCTGCTCCACAAAGTGGCTGTGAACCTGACGGGAAACGACGTTTTCCAGCATATTCTGGATGGCGTCCTTCAGATCCTTGCCGTCCAGAACCTCCCGGCGCTGCTTGTAGATGACCTCCCGCTGGGTGTTCATCACGTCGTCGTATTCCAGCACCGTTTTCCGGGCTTGGAAGTTCTTGCTCTCCACCCGCTTCTGGGCGGATTCAATGGCGTTGGAGAGCATCTTCTGCTCAATAGGGGTATCCTCGTCGATGCCCAGCCCCTCCATCATGCTCTGGATGCGCTCCGAGCCGAAGAGGCGGAGGATGTCGTCCTCCAAGGAGAGGAAGAACCGGGTCTCGCCGGGGTCGCCCTGACGGCCGGCGCGGCCGCGGAGCTGATTGTCAATGCGCCGGGACTCGTGCCGCTCCGTGCCCAGAATGAATAAGCCTCCGGCGGCCTTGACCTGCTCGGCCTCTTGGGCGATCTCCGCTTTATATTTGCTCTCCGCCTCGGCAAAGGCCCTGCGGGCGTTCAAAATATCCTCGTCGTCGGTCTCGGCAAAGCCGGTGGCCTCGGCGATCAGCTCATCGGTCAGCCCCTGCTTGCGAAGCTCCGCCTTGGCCAGAAATTCCGCGTTGCCCCCCAGCATGATATCCGTGCCGCGGCCCGCCATGTTGGTGGCGACGGTGACCGCCCCCAGCTTGCCCGCCTGCGCCACGATCTCCGCTTCCTTCTCGTGGTTCTTGGCGTTCAGGACATTGTGGGGAATGCCCTTCTTTTTCAGTAGGGCGGAAACCAGCTCGGACTTCTCGATGGACACCGTGCCCACCAGCACCGGCTGGCCCTTGGCGTGGCACTGGGCCACCTGCTCCACGATAGCGCGGAACTTGCCCGCCTCGTTTTTGTAGACCACATCGTGGTTGTCGATGCGGGCCAGCGGACGGTTGGTGGGCACCTCCACAATGTCCAGCTCGTAGATCTGCCCAAACTCCTCCGCTTCGGTGAGGGCCGTACCCGTCATGCCGGAGAGCTTGTCGTAAAGGCGGAAATAATTCTGGAAGGTGATGGTGGCCAAGGTCTTGGACTCCCGCGCCACCACCACGTGTTCCTTGGCCTCGATGGCCTGATGGAGGCCCTCGGAATACCGCCGGCCAAACATCAACCGCCCGGTGAATTCGTCCACGATGATGACCTCGCCGTCCTTCACCACATAGTCGATGTCCCGCTTCATCAGCCCGTGAGCGCGGATGGCCTGATTGATGTGGTGGGAGAGGGTGGAGTTCTCCGGGTCGGCCAGATTTTCCAGATTGAACTGCTGCTCGGCCTTGGCGATGCCCCGGGCGGTGAGGGTGACGGTGCGGGCCTTTTCGTCGGTGATATAGTCCGCGTCCTCGTCGGGGTCTTCCTCCTGCTTTTCGTCCACGCTGGCTACCTTTTTGCCCTTCAAGCGGGCCACGAAGGAGTCCACCACGGTGTAGAGCTGGGTGGACTTGTCCCCCTGCCCGGAAATAATAAGCGGGGTGCGGGCCTCGTCGATGAGGATGGAGTCCACCTCGTCCACGATGGCAAAGGCGTGCCCCCGCTGGACTAACTCCGCCTTGTAGATGGCCATGTTGTCCCGGAGGTAGTCAAAGCCAAACTCGTTGTTCGTTCCGTAGGTGATGTCGGCGGCATAGGACGCCTTTCTGTCCTTGGGCTCTACGGCGTGGATGACCAGACCCACGGTCAGCCCCAAAAAGCGGTAGACCTTGCCCATCCACTCGCTGTCGCGCTTGGCAAGGTAGTCGTTGACGGTGACGATGTGTACCCCCTCGCCGGTGAGGGCGTTCAAATAGGCGGGCAGGGTCGCCACCAGCGTTTTGCCTTCGCCGGTCTTCATCTCGGCAATGCGCCCTTGGTGCAAAATGATGCCGCCGATGAGCTGCACCCGGTAGGGCCGCATTCCCAGCACCCGCCATGCCGCCTCCCGGACGGTGGCGAAGGCCTCGGGCAAGATATCGTCGGTGGTCTCGCCGTTGGTCAGCCGCTCCTTGAGCTTGGGGGTCATCCCCTTCAGCTCCTCGTCGGAGAGGGCCTTGTACTCCTCCTCCAGCGCCTCGATCCGGTCGGCCAGCTTTTCCACCTTCTTGACCTCCCGCTGGGAGTGCGTCCCAAACAGCGCGTTGAAAATTCCCATGGTTTCACCTGTCCTTCCGATCCGTTTCGGGCATATGCCCATTCGTATCCATATTAACGTCTTATTGTATCACAGATCCCTCTGCTAAAAAAGTCTAAATTGTAAAATTCCCGCATCTATGCTAAAATCAACAAAAAAGGAGGGGTCGCAGGTGGTCAAGGAGGGGGAACGTCACACCGTTACGGTGGAAAACTGGGCCTCGGACGGCAGCGGCGTGGCCCGCATCGGCGGTCTGGCGGTGTTTGTCAAGGGGGGCATCGTGGGCGAAACGTGCGTCATTGAGATCGAACACGTGGGCCACCGGGCCGCTTGGGCGCACATTGCGGAGCTTTTGACCCCCGCTCCCGG
>CARXAY010000149.1 GCA_949093475.1 uncultured Oscillospiraceae bacterium | reverse complement strand
GGCGCATACCTGTAAAGGCCATGACCATGCCATATTTGTCGGCGGTGGCGATGACCTGATCGTCACGGATCGAGCCGCCGGGCTGGGCAATGTAAGAGACCCCGGACTGATAGGCGCGCTCCACGTTATCGCCGAAGGGGAAGAACGCGTCGCTGCCCAAAGTGACCCCTTCCAGCTTCGCGATCCACGCAGCCTTGTCGTCTGCGGTCAAGGGCTTGGGGCATTCGGTGAAAACGTCCCTCCATGCGTCGTCATGGGCAAAGAAGGAGGAGTCGGCAATATACTGGTCGATGGCGTTGTCCCGGTCAGGACGGCGGATCCCGCTGACAAAGGGAAGCTCCAGCACGTAGGGATGCTGGCGAAGCCACCAGATATCCGCCTTGTTGCCCGCCAGACGGGTGCAGTGGATGCGGCTTTGCTGGCCGGCGCCGACCCCGATGGTCATGCCGTCCTTGACATAGCACACGGAGTTGGACTGGGTGTATTTCAGCGTGATCAGTGCCAAAAGCATATCGTGTTTGGCCTGTTGGGGAAGGGCCTTGTTTTCGGTGACCAGATTCTCCAGCATCGTTTCGTCAATGTGCAGATCGTTGTAGCCCTGCTCAAAGGTGATGCCGAAAATGTGGCGGCGCTCCACAGGGGCAGGGGTGTAGTTGGGGTCGATCTTGACCACGTTATAGCCACCTTTGCGCTTGGTTTTCAAAATCTCCAGCGCTTCAGGGGTGTAATCCGGGGCGATCACGCCGTCAGATACCTCCAAGGCCAAAAAGCGGGCAGTGTCCGCATCGCAGGTGTCGCTGAGAGCGGCCCAGTCGCCAAAGGAGCAAAGACGGTCTGCACCACGGGAGCGGATATAGGCGCAGGCGATGGGGGAGAGGTCTCCGTCCGGGGCAAGGTACATCTGACGCTCGGTGTCGCTCAAGGGCAGACCCAACGCCGCGCCGGCAGGGGAGACGTGCTTGAAGGAAGCGGCGGAGGGCAGACCGGTGGCGGCCTTGAGGGCCTTGACCAGCTGCCAAGAGTTCAGCGCGTCCATGAAGTTGATGTAGCCGGGTTTCCCGTTGAGAACTTCGAGAGGCAGCTCCCCGCTCTCCATCAGGATGCGGGCGGGCTTCTGATTGGGGTTACAGCCGTACTTCAGCTCTAATTCCTTCATAATATCCTCCGTTTAGTGATGTTTGTTCAGGATCACATCTTGGACTTTCTGCGTTTCCAAATCCAGAAAACGGACAAAGAGAGAGACCTTGTTATCGGCGTTCAGCGCCGTCCAGACCTTATCGGCCCAAGGCTGGGGATCATTGCAGTCCACCGTTACGGCAATGGGCTCACCGTGGAAGGAGGGGAGGGGAGAACCGTCGCCCTGATAGGTGGAGATGAAGTGTCCCACGCCGGCCTTGGGGGCGTCGTACTCGTAGAAAAAGCGCTGGCAGGTGTCCGCCTCGTTGTCCATGGTCTTCAAAATGGAGAGATTGTAAGTGCCCGCGGGGGTGATGACCCCGGAAATACGGGGGGTGAAGTTCGGGCCGTCCGGCTCGAAGGTGCGGGTCTTGAGGGCGTGGCGGTAGCAGTGGCCCTCGGACAGCGCGTCATAGATGGTGTCGGTCTGGTCGCCGTTGGTGACGATGGTGACCTTGCCACAGACCCGCACAGGGCTGTAAATGATAAGGGACGGGTCAACCATTTTGCTCTCGTCAAAGGCCTTGGTGCGGATGCCGTCGGCGGTGGCTTCAAAAATACGGTTGCGGCTGTTTTCGCTGCGGCCCATGATGAAGTAGGTAAGGACAGCTTTTTTGCCGTCGGGGGTGCGGCCCAGCAGGATGCCGCGGCCGGGGTAGGGATTGCCTTGCAGAAGCTTGCAAAAGTCTTGTTTCATCTCTCAATTCTCTCCTTTGATGATCTTGGCGCAGAGAAGCTCGGCGGCCCGGGGCAGCAGTACCCACTCCGCCTGCTCCATCACGCGCTTTTGTAGGCTCTCGGGGGTGTCGCCGGGAAGAACCTCCACCGCCTTTTGTAGAACGATCTCGCCGCCGTCGGGGATCTCGTTGACAAAGTGGACGGTAGCGCCGGTGACCTTGACACCCTTGGACAGCGCGGCCTCGTGAACCTTCAGTCCGTACATCCCCTTCCCACAGAAGGAGGGGATCAGAGAGGGGTGGACGTTCAGGATGCGCCGCGGCCAGCGGCGGGTAAAGCTCTCGCTCAAGATGCTCATAAAGCCCGCCAAAACAATGACTTGGATGCCATGCTCTGAAAGGGCGGCGGAGATGGCGGTTTCAAATGCCTCCTGAGAGCCAAGCTCCTTACGGGAGCAGACTTTAGTGGGAATTCCGGCCTGCTTGGCCCGCTCCAGAGCATAGGCATTGGGGCTGCTGGACAGTACCAAGACGATCTCGCCGCTGTGAAGCGCGCCGCTGCGCTGTGCGTCAATGAGAGCCTGAAGATTTGTCCCGCCGCCGGAGACAAATACGGCGATCTTTATCTTACTCATGCTTCACCAAAGGTTACACCGCGGGGGTCTTTGGTGACAAAGCCCACGGGGGCGGCGTCCTGTTCGCCGGCTGCGGCCAAAATGGACAAAGCCTGTTCCGTTTGCGCCGCAGGCACGGCAAGTATCATGCCAAGGCCCATATTGAAGGTGTTGTACATATCATGGTCGGAGATGTTTCCCCGCTGCTGGATCAGATCAAAAATGGGCTGCTTGGGGATAGAGTTGGGGAAGATCTGAACGCCCAGACCGTCAGGAAGCATCCGGGGGATGTTTTCAAAGAAGCCGCCGCCGGTGATATGGCTGACGCCGTGGAGGTCGATCCCACCGTCCAGCAGAGCCTGAATGGCCTTGACGTAGATCTTGGTGGGGGCAAGAAGGACTTCACCCAGAGCTTTGCCGCCCAGCTCGTCCATGGGAGAGGTCAAATCGGCGTTTTCAATGTCAAACACCTTGCGAACCAGCGAAAAGCCGTTGGAATGAACGCCGGAGGAGGTGAGACCGATGAGAACATCTCCCTTGGCAACCTTTGCAGAGTCGATGATCTTGGGCTTGTCCACCACACCCACGGCGAAACCGGCGATGTCATAGTCGTCGGGAATCATCACACCGGGGTGTTCGGCGGTCTCACCGCCGATGAGGGCACAGCCGGCCTGAACGCAGCCTTCCGCCACGCCGGAGACGATGGACGCCACCTTTTCGGGGATGTTTTTGCCGATGGCGATGTAATCCAAGAAGAACAGGGGCTTCGCACCACAGCACACAATGTCGTTGACGCACATGGCCACACAGTCGATGCCGATGGTGTCGTGCTTGTCCAAGAGCTGAGCGATCCTCAGCTTGGTGCCTACGCCGTCGGTGCCTGAGACAAAGACCGGCTCGGTCATGCCGGAAAGGTCGGGCGCGAACAGGCCGCCAAAGCCGCCCAAACCGCCCACTACGCCGGGAATATGAGTGCGCTTTACGTGTTCTTTCATTAGTTGAACACCCTTATAGCCCGCTTCAATGTCCACTCCGGCGGCAGCATAGGACGCGGAATGAGAGTTTTCCATGGAGAGACCTCCTCACGATTCTTTTCCGTTCCAGCAGTAGGTACAGATTTTGCTCTTGTCGATACCGATCGCCTCCAAAAGACCGTCCAAGGTCTGGTAACCAAGAGAGTGGAAGTGGAGCTTTTCGCAGATCGTTTTCAACAGGCAACCGCCCCGGTGGGTGGTGGGGTCGGTGTATTCCTCCAAGTGGGCTTGTCCCTCGTCCCCCTCTAACTCCTGAACGGTCCGGCGGGCCAGCAGCTCCATATCCGAGTTGCTACGGGAGAAGTTGAGGTATTTGCAGCCGTACATGACCGGGGGGCAGGCGGAGCGGATGTGGACCTCCTTCGCGCCGGAGCTGTAAAGGAAGTCCACCGTCTCCCGAAGCTGGGTGCCCCGGACGATGGAGTCGTCTACAAAGAGCAGCCGCTTGCCCTGAATGAGCTCCGGCACGGGGATTTGCTTCATTTTTGCCACCTGATTGCGGACGTCCTGATTGGTGGGCATAAAGG
>CARXAY010000148.1 GCA_949093475.1 uncultured Oscillospiraceae bacterium | reverse complement strand
GAGCTGCAAGACCCCCGCACCGGGGAGAGCCTGATGAAGCGCACCGTCCTCATCGCCAACACCTCCGATATGCCCGTGGCCGCCCGCGAGGCGTCCATCTACACCGGCATTACCATCGCCGAGTATTTCCGGGACATGGGCTACGCCGTGGCCGTCATCGCCGACTCCACCTCCCGCTGGGCCGAGGCCCTGCGCGAGATGTCCGGCCGGCTGGAGGAAATGCCCGGCGAGGAAGGCTACCCCGCCTATCTGGCCTCCCGCCTCAGCCAGTTCTACGAGCGGGCGGGCATGGTGGAGTGTCTGGGCAGTGAGGGCGGCCGCATCGGCTCTCTTACCGCCGTGGGCGCGGTGTCCCCTCCCGGCGGTGACCTCTCCGAGCCGGTAAGTCAGGCCACCATGCGGATCGTCAAGGTGTTCTGGGCGCTGGACGCCTCCCTTGCCTACCGCCGCCACTTCCCCGCCATCAACTGGCTCAACTCCTACTCCCTCTATCTGGACTCCCTCAAGCCGTGGTTTGACCAGCATTTGGGGGCGGACTTCATGGCCCACCGGGACAAGGCCATGTCCATCCTTCAGGAGGAGGCCAGCCTCAACGAGATCGTGCAGCTGGTGGGCAAGGACTCCCTCTCCCCCGCCGACCAGCTCACGCTGGAGACCGCCAAGATGATCCGGGAGGACTTCCTCCAGCAAAACGGCTTCGTGGAGGTGGACTGGTTCTCCACCTATGACCGTCAGGGCCAGATGCTGGCCATGATCTTGGAGTACGATTCCCTCTGCCGGGACGCCATCGCGCGGGGTGCGAAGGTTCAGGATCTCTTCGCCATTGCCGTGCGGGAGGACATCGGCCGGGCCAAGTCCACCCCCGACGAGACCTACAAGGAGGTCTATGAAAAGATTCGGGTGGATATGGCCAACCAGATCCAGACCGCCATCCAGAAGGGAGGGGACGAGGCATGAGAAAAGAGTATAAGACCATCCATGAGGTCTCCGGCCCTCTGATGGTGGTGGAGCAGGTCAGCGGCGTGACCTATGACGAGCTGGCCGAGATCGAGCTGCCCAATGGCGAGGTGCGCCACTGTCAGGTGTTGGAGGTCAACGGCGACACCGCCGTCGTCCAGCTCTTCGACGCCTCCGCCGGCATCAACCTCAAGGACTCCAAGATCCGTTTTCTGGGCCATCCGCTGGAGCTGGCGGTGTCCGGGGATATGCTGGGCCGCGTGTTCAACGGCATGGGCCACCCCATCGACGGCGGCCCGGAGATACTCCCCGAAGCGCGGCGGGACATCAACGGCCTGCCCATGAACCCCGCCGCCCGTGACTACCCCAACGAGTTCATCCAGACGGGCATCTCCTCCATCGACGGGCTGAACACGCTGGTGCGCGGCCAGAAGCTGCCCATCTTCTCCGGCTCGGGTCTGCCCCATGCCGCGCTGGCGGCCCAAATCGCCCGTCAGGCTAAGGTGCTGGGGGACGATGACTCCAACTTCGCCGTGGTCTTCGCCGCCATCGGCATCACCTTTGAGGAATCCAACTTCTTCATTCAGGAGTTCCGCCGCACCGGGGCGATCGACCGCACCGTCCTCTTCACCAACTTGGCCAACGACCCCGCCGTGGAGCGTATCGCCACCCCCCGCATGGCCCTGACCGCCGCGGAGTATCTGGCCTTTGACAAGGGGATGCACGTTCTGGTCATTTTGACCGACATCACCAACTACGCCGAGGCTCTGCGGGAGGTCTCCGCCGCCAAGAAGGAAGTCCCCGGCCGCCGCGGCTATCCCGGCTACCTCTACACCAACCTTGCCACCATCTACGAGCGCGCCGGCCGCCGTCTGGGTTGCCCCGGCTCGATCACCATGATCCCCATCCTCACCATGCCCGAGGACGACAAGACCCACCCCATCCCCGACCTCACCGGCTATATCACCGAGGGACAGATCATCCTCTCCCGCGAGTTATACCGCAAGGGAATTATCCCTCCTGTTGACGTGCTTCCGTCCCTTTCCCGTTTGAAGGACAAGGGCACAGGCGCGGGCAAAACGCGGGAAGACCACGCGGGCACAATGAACCAGCTTTTCGCCGCCTACTCCACGGGCAAGGAAACCAAGGAGCTGATGTCCATTTTGGGCGAGGCTGCCCTCAGCCCCACCGACCTTCTTTACGCCAAGTTCGCCGACGAGTTTGAGAAGCGTTATGTGGCGCAGGGCAACGAGGAAAACCGCTCCATTTTTGAGACGCTGGATCTGGGCTGGGAGCTGCTTTCCATCCTGCCCAAGAGCGAGCTGAAGCGCATCAAGCCGGAGTTTATCGAGAAGTATTGGCCCAAAAAGGAGGGCTAAACCATGCCCGCAGTCAATATCAATCCCACCCGCATGGAGCTGACCCGGCTCAAGGGCAAGCTGAAAACCGCCCGGCGGGGGCACAAGCTCCTCAAGGACAAGCGGGACGAGCTGATGCGCCAGTTTTTGGACGTGGTGCGGGAAAACAAGGCCCTGCGCGCAAAGGTGGAAGAGGGCTTGGAAAAGGCCCACGCGTCCTTTACCGTGGCCGCCGCCCTCATGTCCGGCCCGGCCATGGAGGAGGCCCTCCTCTACCCCAAGCAGTCGGTGGAGCTGGAGCTGGGCTTCAAAAACGTCATGTCGGTGGACGTGCCGGAGTATACCTTCCACACCGTCAGCCGGGAGAAGGGTGACGTGTACCCCTACGGCTACGCCGCCACCTCCGGCGAGCTGGACTCCGCCGTGGAGGCTCTCTCCGACGCATTTCAGGATATGCTCAAGCTGGCGGAGATGGAAAAGACCGCCCAGCTGTTGGCGGAGGAGATCGAAAAGACCCGCCGGCGGGTGAACGGCTTGGAGTATAAGATCATCCCGGAGTGCGAGGAAGGGATCAAGTATATCTCCATGAAGCTGGACGAAAACGAGCGCTCCGCCACCGTCCGGCTGATGAAGGTCAAGGACATGATCTTGGCCGAGGCTATGGAACAGCAGCGGGAACGCGACCGCCGCGCCAAGACGCCGCAATAAACACGATAGAGGGACGGTTTTATCTCACGGCAAGACAGAGGGACGGTTCTTCTGTCGTGCCGACAGTAAAAACCGTCCCTCTGTCTTGCTTCTGCAACACCCATCCAAGGAGGGATTCCCTATGCACGATGGTTTCATCAAGGTCGCCGCCGCCACCCCCAAAATCCGTCTGGCCGACCCGGCCTACAACGCCAAGCAGATCGTCGCTCTCATGCGCGAGGCGGCGGGGCTGGGGGTGAAGGTGATGGTGTTCCCCGAGCTGTGCCTCACGGGCTACTCCTGCGGCGATCTGTTTTTGCAGCCCACCCTCATCAAGGGGGCGGAGGAGGGCCTCGCCACTATCTTGGAGGAGACCAAAGAATTGGACGTGATTGCTGCGGTGGGGTTACCTATTGAGGATACCAACCACAAACTGTATAATTGCGCTGCAATTATACACAAAGGTGAATTGGAGGATGTGGTATCCAAGACGTATATACCAAATTACGGCGAATTTTATGAACGGCGGTGGTTTTCTTCGCTTGAGGCGACCCCTTGTCCGAAAGACAAAGATTGTTGCAGCATACCATTGTGCGGCAAAAACATCGCCATGGCAAACCAGCGGATGTGGCGTTGCGATAGTGTTCCAAACCTGATGATCGGAGTGGAGATATGTGAGGATCTGTGGGGCGTGGAGCCCCCGTCCGGGAAACTGGCCTCTGCGGGAGCCACCCTGATCCTCAACCTCTCTGCCTCCAACGAGGTCATCGGCAAGGCGGCCTACCGGCGGGAGCTGGTCAAGAGCCAGTCCGCCCGGTGTATCTGCGGCTATGTCTACGCCGATGCGGGGGAGGGAGAATCCACCGCCGACTTAGTGTTCGCCGGGCACAACCTCATTGCCGAAAACGGTGTCATTTTGGCGGAAAACCGCTTCCACACAGGTCTGACCGTCTCCGAGATCGACGTGGACAAGCTGGCCTACGAGAGGAAGCGGATGAACACTTTCCCGGCTTGTGGCGACTCGACTTTTTGGCAGGTTGATATGGACGAAGAT
>CARXAY010000147.1 GCA_949093475.1 uncultured Oscillospiraceae bacterium | reverse complement strand
GTTTGACACGCCCCGGTCGGTCAGCGACCTGAAGATCACCCTGTCCGACCCCAAGGACGGCACTGCCACCGGCGCATTCTGGCCCGCAGTAGCGGAGGTGCGCATCTGGGCGGAGGACAAGGAGATCCGTCTGGACGACTACACCGATATCACCGAACGCGCCGCCGCCTCTACCTCAAACGGCGTCAAGGATTGGGACTTCAACAGCAACCAACAGGTCATCGGCTTCCGCCTTGCCGATTTGCCGGACGGCGCTTCTGTCACCGTCAAGGCCAAGGCCAAGCGGGACACGAACTGGGTCACCTATTCCGCCGCCGCCGGAAACGGCGATTTGTTCCTCCCTGCCCTCACCGGCCTCAGCAAGGTGCGGGTGGAGGGAACTGCCGAGGTGCTTGCGGCTTTGCAGCTCTCCATCTTCGGCAAATATGTTGCGCCCCCTGCGGCCGACTCCGGGAGCATAGCCTATGACAAGCCCGTCCATGGCAACTTCAATAATGCCACCGCTTATCTGGTCAACGACGGCAATAAGACCGGTGCGGGCTGGACGGCGAATCTGTATCCCGCCTATGTGGACATCGATTTGGAGGGCAATTACGACGTCTCCGCCATCGAGGTCTACACCCCCACCACAGGCTATACCGAATATACCCTCTACACCAGTCTCAACGGCCGGAATTTTGATCTGGTGGCCGAAAAGCTGGACAACACCCCCTGCACTGCGGAGGGCATTTCTCACACCCTTGCCACAGCGAAAAAAGCCCGCTATGTCCGGGTCTATCTGGAGTATTACTCCCAGTCCAACAAGCCTGTCCTCAACGAGGTTCGGGTCATTGGCCAACCCTCCGCCGACACAGAAGACCACACCGCTTCTTTCACCGGCGTGACGCCCTTTGCCGGCAGCCAGTATGACCCCGAGACCCACCCCATCACCAACACCGAGACCATCGACGCGGTCAAGGGCATCATTGAGCGGCAGATCGGCCAAAATTATGTAAACTGGTTTACGTTGGACATCCAGCCCGCGGCCGACAACGGCTACGACTACTTCACCCTCACCGATGAGGGCGGCAAGATCAAGGTCACCGGCAACAACGGCGTGTCTCTGGCCACGGGTGTCAATCACTATCTGAAGTATTTCTGCAACGTCCACATCTCTCAGGTGGGCAAGCAGGTCAATATGCCTGACGAGATCGTTCCCATTGGCACGACCCCCGTCCATAAGGAGACCAAATTCCCCGTCCGCTACGCCTACAACTACTGCACCCACTCCTACACCATGTCCTTCTGGAACGAAGAAGAATGGCAGAACGAGTTAGACTGGCTGGCTCTCAACGGCGTCAATGTGGTGCTGGACATCACCGGGCAGGAGGAGGTCTGGCGGGAGTTCCTCATGTCCCCCGAGATCGGCTACACCCATCAGGAGGCCAAGGACTTCCTCGCCGGGCCGGGCTATTACGCTTGGGCGTACATGGCCAACCTCACCGGCTTCGGCGGCCCGATCCACGATTCCTTCCTCACCCAGCGCACCGAGCTGGCCCGGAAAAACCAGCGGTTCATGCGGGCTCTGGGTATGGAGCCTGTCCTTCAGGGCTTCAGCGGCATGGTGCCCACCGATCTGGCCGCCAAGCACCCGGAGCTGTCCGGAGACATTATTTCTCAAGGCGACTGGTGTAAGTTTGACCGCCCCTATATGCTGCGAACCAACTCCACGACCTACGACACCTACGCCGAGCTGTTCTATCAGGCCCAAAAGAACGTTTTTGGCGACGCCAAATACTACGCCACCGACCCCTTCCACGAGGGCGGCAACACCGGCGGCATGGACGTGGTCACCGTAGCCTCCGCCCTGCTGGACAGCCTGATCGAATTTGACTCCGACGCGGTCTGGATCATCCAATCTTGGCAGGGTAACCCCAGTAACGCGCTGCTGAACGGTCTGCACTCCCCGCTGGATCGCGGGGATCACGCCTTGGTGCTGGATCTTTATGCGGAGACAACGGAAAACTGGAGAACCTATGGCACGGACACCGATAACGACGGCCTCAAGGAGTTTACCGACACCCCTTGGGTGTGGTGTCAGCTCAACAACTTCGGCGGACGTATGGGCCTCAACGGCTATTTGGAGAACCTCCAAAAGCGCATCCCCGCCGCCGCCAACTCCACCCAACACATGGCGGGCATCGGCATCACCCCCGAGGCCAGCATGGAGAACCCCCTGCTCTATGACTTCCTCTTTGAGACCATCTGGACGACTGACGCCGCCCAGCCCTTGGCCGAGATCGATCTGGAACAGTGGCTGAAGGACTATGCCCGCCGCCGCTACGGTGCTCAGAGCGATAAGGCCGAACAGGCTATGACCCTCCTACTTGAGACCGTATACAACTCCAGCAAGCCCGGTGCGGCGCAGGGCGCGCCCGAATCCGTGGTCAACGCCCGCCCCGCCCTGTCCATCAACTCCGCCTCCTCTTGGGGGTACAGCACCATTACCTATGACAAGAAGGAGCTTCAAAAGGCCGCGCAGCTGCTGCTGGAAGAATATGACCTGCTCAACGGCAGCGACGCTTACCTCTATGATCTGGCCGACATCCTCAAGCAGGTTCTGTCCAATACCGCGCAGGAGCTGCACAGCGACATGGCCAGCGCCTACCAAGCGGGAAACAAGGACGAGTTCATCGCCCTGTCCGACCGTTTCCTCGCCCTCATCGACCTCACCGATCAGGTTCTCAGCACCCGGAAGGAATTCCTGCTGGGCACATGGACTGGCGGTGCGGTGAAAATGGCGGAGAATACCGATGACTTCACCAACCGTCTCTACCTCCGCAACGCCAAGGCCCTGATCACCACTTGGGGGCCCATCGAGCCCTGTGAGCGCGGCGGCGGCGACGGTTTGAAGGACTACTCCAACCGCCAGTGGGCCGGCCTCACCAAGGACTATTACAAGGCCCGCTGGACGATGTGGATCAATCAGGCCAAAGAAAACCTGAACAACGGCAACCATAACGACATCAACATCAAATGGTTCCCCATCGAGTGGAAATGGGCGCGGGGCGAGTCCAATTACGCCGATCAAACCGTTTCCGGCGACCTGAAGGCCCTCGGCCAGCAGGTGAAAGAACAATTCTTCCTGACCCCCATCCCCGCGGAGGACGACACCAACGACCTTCCCTTGACCGGCATTTCCGTCAAGGCCGGCAGTCAGGAGACCTCCTCGGAACAAGCCCCCGCTTCCAACGTGCTGGATGGCGATATCTCCACCTTCTGGCATACCCAATACTCCGCTTCCGTCGCCGCGGACAAGAAATGGATCGCGTTTGATCTGGGCGCAGCGCAAACCATCGGCGGCCTGCGCTATCTCCCCCGTCAGCACAGCAATGGCCGCATTACCCAGTATGAGCTGTACGTCAGCTCCGACAGCGATGCGTGGAACAACGACACCGGCTGGACAAAGGTCACCACCACTGACGGCGGCGTCTGGTCAAACAACCTCAAGTGGAAAAAGGCTTCCTTTGACCCGGTTCAGGCCCGCTATGTGAAGCTGCTGGCCATCGACAACTCTCAGTCCAGCTCTGACAGTAAGGGAACCTATTATACTGCCGCCGAGATCCGCATCACCGCCCCCTCTGTGGAGGAGATCACGCTGGATCAAACCTCCCTCACCCTCTATACCAACGCAGGGGACGGCCACTCCGCCACCCTCACCGCCACGGTGACGCCGGAGGGCGTAACCAACAAGGCCGTCAACTGGAGCGTCTCTCCCGCCAGCGGCGTGGCCTTGGTGGAGAACGGCGTGGTCACCGCCGTGGGCAACGGCACCGCCACCATCACCGCCGCCTCTCAGGCCGATCCCACCATCACCGCCACCTGCACCGTCACCGTCAAGACCAAGATCACCGGTCAGGTTTTGATCCGTGTAGAGCCTGTGGGCGATGCCGTGTTCGGCAGCACCCTCACCGCCTCCCTCGGCAACATTGCCGAGGAGGCCAAGGCCGGCCTCTCCTACGCTTGGTATCACGGCGAGACCGCCGAGGGAACTGCGATCGGCACGACTGAGACCTATCAGC
>CARXAY010000146.1 GCA_949093475.1 uncultured Oscillospiraceae bacterium | reverse complement strand
GAGGTTTCAAAGGTGTCGATCTTCCGCGCCACGCGGACGATCTCTTCCTTGTCCATGCCCACCAGCGGGCGGAACACCGGGAGGGTACACACCGCTCCGGTGCAGGCCATGGCCTGCATGGTCTGGCTGGCTACTTGGCCGAGGCTTTCCCCGGTGATAAGCGCGCCGCAGCCGGTGCGCTGGGCGACGGCCTCGGCGATGCGCATCATAAAACGGCGCATGATGATGGTGAAGTACTCCTCCGGGACACTGCGGCGCATCTCCTCCTGAATTTTGGTGAAGGGGACGACATGGACGGTGAGCCGTCCGCACCAAGGCACTAACTTGCGGGTGAGGTCAAACACCTTCTCCTTGGCGGCCTCGGAGGTATAGGGGTAGGAGAAGAAATGCACCATCTCCAGCCCCAGCCCCCGTTTGGTCATCATATAGGCGGCCACGGGGGAGTCGATCCCCCCAGAGAGCAGGCACACCGCCCGCCCGCCGATGCCGACGGGCAGCCCGCCCGCGCCGGGGTCGGGGTCGGCGTGGACAAAGGCGGCAAAATCCCGCACCTCTAAATAGACGGTCAGCTCCGGGTGGTGAACGTCCACCTTCAGATGGGGGAAGGCGTCCTGAAGGTCGCCGCCCACCGTCTGGGAGAGCTGGATGGAGGTCATGGGGAAGGTCTTGTCCGAGCGTTTGGACTCCACCTTAAAGGACTTGGCGGCGTTCAGCTTGTCCGCCAGATAGCTTTTCGCCGCCTCCAGCATGGCGTCCGCCGTCTTTTCGCAGGGATAGCTCCGGGCGATGCCCACCACGCCGAAGAGGTGTTCCATGGCGGCGTACGCCCCGTCCATGTCGCAGGTCTCGTCCAGCGGCTCGACATAGGTGGTGGACTGGCGGGTGTAGACGTTGAACTTTCCGAAGGGCTTGAGCCGCCTTCTCGCGTTGTGCATCAGCTTTTCCTCAAAACTGCGGCGGTTCGCCCCTTTGAGGACGATCTCCCCCAGCTTGAGCAGAATGGTTTCTTTCATGGCGTACCTCTTTTCGCTTGGTTTGTGCGCTTTTAGCCCCCTTTTGAAAGGGGGTGGCAGACGCGGAGCGTCTGACGGGGGATTGCTCGCACAGCACAAGTCCACAATCCCCAGTCAGCCTTCGGCTGACAGCCCCTTTCCAAAGGGGCCTATGTGGTGTGTGTTCTGCGCGGGCGGGTTTTGAACCCGCCCCTACTTGACAAACGCTGTTTCATTGATTATAATGCAAGTAGAAAAGGGCGCTGCACAAGCGGTTAGCCCTTAACGGAACAAGTCAGCTCAGGCAAAGCCTAAGAAAACCGTCACCGTGCAGGGTGGCGGTTTTCCTTTTTGACCCCAAATGTAAAGACGAATCCAAACAAGCGGAGGGTCATATGGAACATGGCCTCACCTCCTTTCGGAGGAGTGGCTAACCGCCGTCGTTTGTGCAGCGTCCCCGGCCTTTCGGCCTAAAGGCGAACGCCTCTGACGACATTCTATCAAATCCCACCAAGCGTGTCAACAGGGCGCACACTGTGCCCCCTACCGCCGGACGTCCCGCTCCTCCGACCAGCCCACCAGATAGTCCAGAGACACCTGAAAGTATTCCGCGATGAACAGCAGACCTTTGAAGTCGGGGTAATATGTTCTGCTTTCATAGCTGCAGATCGTGCGCCGGGACACGCCGAGAATCTCGCCCATCTTTTCTTGATTAAGCTTCTGTTCCTTACGCAGTTCTCGAAACCGTGACGCAAAATCCGGCATTTTTCGCATTACCCCCTTGACAAAGAGTGACAGTATGCTATAATCCATTTTGAGAATGCTATATTCTCAAAATGGAGGTAACACACATGGACAAAGAAACATTACTCGGCGAGCTATACAACATTGTGGTAGAGGACGACCCGGCGCGAATCAAAGCGTTCAGCGGGGCGGTCAAGGCCGCCCAGCCGTATTACAAACGCCTGTGCGCCGCGTTGGGCGACAAGGAGGGGGACGAAATCTGGTGCGCCGCGCTGGAGGTGGGGGCGTCGGAGGAAGAGCCGATCTTCCAAGCCGGCCTTCGGCTGGGGATGCAGCTGATGACGCTGTGCCTTTAACGGTTCATCCACGCGGCGGGCTGGCGGTATTGCAGGGCCTCGGCCAGATGGGGCAGCTCAATGCCCTCTGCGCCGTCCAGATCGGCGATGGTGCGGGCCACCCGGAGAATGCGGTCGTAGCTTCGCGCCGTCAGGCCCAGCCGCTCAAAGGCGGACTTCATCATGGTCTGACATTCGTCGTCCAGCGCGCAAAAACGGTTCAGCTCCTCCGGGCCGAGCTGGGCGTTGCAGCTTGCGCCGCCCGCTCCGGAGCGGGCCACTTGGAGCTTTCGGGCGGCGTTTACTCTTTGTCGAATCTCAGCGGATGATTCCTCTTTGGATTCGCGAACAGACAATTCGTCAAACTCCATGGCGGGCACTTCGATAAAGAGGTCGATGCGGTCCAGCAGGGGACCGGAGATCTTCGCCTGATATTTCTCCACGTCCGCCTCCCGGCACTTGCAGCGGCTCCCGTGGCCGTACCAGCCGCACTTGCAGGGGTTCATGGCGCACACCAGCATGAAGCGGCTGGGGAAAACCTCGGTGGCGGTGGCGCGGCTGATTTGGACTTTCCCCTCCTCCAAGGGCTGGCGGAGGACTTCGATCACGTCCTTGTGGAATTCGGGCAGCTCGTCCAAAAAGAGGACGCCGTTGTGGGCCAGCGAGATCTCGCCGGGCCGGGGGACGGGCGCACCGCCGCCGGCCATGCCCATGCCGGAGATGGTGTGGTGGGGGGCACGAAAGGGCCGCTGTACCACCAGCGGTTCTTCGGCGGTGGTCAGGCCCAGAACGGAATAGATCTCGGTGGTGGACAGGGCCTCCTCCATGGTCATGTCGGGCAAAATGGAGGGCAGGCGGCGGGCCAGCATACTTTTTCCCGACCCCGGTGGGCCGGACATGAGGAGGTTGTGTCCCCCCGCTGCGGCGATCTCCAGCGCGCGCTTTGCCGCCCGCTGGCCCTTGACCTGACTGAAATCCGGGCCGTTTCGCTCCGCCGCCAGAGGCGTCCACAGGGGCGCGGGGGAAATGCGCTCCTCGCCGCGCAGGTGGCGGGCCAGCTCGCCCACGTCGTGGACGGGGTAGACCTCCGGGCCTTTGGCAAGGGTGGCCTCGGCGGCGGAGTCGGCGGGGACGTAGAGACGGCGTATCCCCGCCCGTGCGGCGGCCATGGCCATGGGGAGCATCCCGGTGATGGGGCGCAGCTGGCCGCTGAGGGACAGCTCGCCCACCAGCGCCGCGTCCTCCTCGGGGGGCGGCAATTGGCCGCCGGCGGTGAGGATGCCCACCAAAATCGGCAGGTCGTAGACCGTCCCCGCCTTGCGGCGGTCGGCGGGGGCGAGGTTGATGGTGATGCGGGAGACGGGGAAGGTGAAGCCGCAGTTCTTGGCTACGGCGCGCACCCGGTCGCGGGCTTCCTTCACCGCCGTGTCCGGCAGGCCGACGATGTCGAAGTTGGGCAGGCCGCCGGACAGGTCGCACTCGGTGGAGACCTCGTAGCCCGTGACCCCCTGAAGGCCCAAAGAGCGGATCTTGGACACCATTTCCACGTCCTCCTTTCCCCAAAACGCTGTTTCTTCCATTATACGGGAGCGGTGCGGAAAAAGCAAGGGGCGAAGAAAGAAAGAAGGGCGGGCCGCCGTTTTTTCTGTGGTCAACGGCGGGAAAGCGTGGTATACTGAGGATCAGCAAAGGAGGAACGGATATGGCACACAATGCAGAGTTGATCTCGGTGGGCACTGAGCTGCTGCTGGGCAATATTTTGAACACCGACGCCCGGTTTTTGTCCCGGGAGCTTTCCAAACTGGGGATGAACGTCTACTACCAGACGGTGGTGGGGGACAACCCGGAGCGGCTGGCGGAGGCTCTGGACATCGCCCGCAGGCGGGCAGACATCATCATCACCACCGGCGGCCTGGGGCCCACCTACGACGACCTGACCAAGCTGGTCTTGGCGGAGTGCTTCGGCAAGGAGCTGATTCACCACGCCCCCTCGGAGGAACGCATCCGGGCC
>CARXAY010000145.1 GCA_949093475.1 uncultured Oscillospiraceae bacterium | reverse complement strand
AGCTCACATAGCTTTGGGACACCTCGTTCCACACCTGAACCCCCATTCTCCACGGAAGCGCCGTCTCGCTGCCAAAGGCCTCCGCATTCATAAAATTGCCCCAGCGACCTACGGCCTGACCGATCAGCAGGCCGAACGCTCCTATGTCCAGATACGCCCCTACCTTGGCTTTCCGAACCTTGCAGAACACCACGACGGTCAAAACCGCCGCGATCACGCCGCCATAGATCGCAAGTCCTCCGTCCGTGATCCGCACCATCGCGCCCCAGTCCGGCGATCCATCCGCCTTGCAGAAGAGGTCGTAGTAAAAAATGATGTAGTAGAGCCGCGCGCCGACAATGGCCAGCGGCACGGCAAAGAGGAGCATATCAATGAGGTCATCCCCCGTCATTCCAAAGCGGGGCGCGCGGCGCATACAAAACCATACCGCCAGCAAAAACCCCGCGGCGATAATGATGCCGTACCAGTATACCGGGCGGCCCAGCAGATGAAAGGCCACCCGGTTCAGGTGAAATTCCAGCCCGAGGCCGGGAAAGGTGATGATGCTCACGCCTCCTCACCTCCCGGCGTGATGACCGCCATAGCGCTCTGCTCTTTGGTAAACCACCGGGCAATGAAGCGCTGCACATCCTGAGGGGTGATGCTCTGAAACACCTCCGGGAAGGAGAGAACATCCACCCCGTCCAAATGCCCCTGCGCCAGCTCGATGGCCGTGTGTTCAAAGGAGTTGAGGCGGCTCACCATGTCGCCGTAGGCCGCCTTTTTGAGCCGCCGGAAGTCCTCCTCCCGGAAGCCCTGTTCCCCCATCTCCTTCGCCGCAGCAAAGAACAGCTCCCGCACCCGTTCCGGGTCGCCGCTCTCCCCGCCCAGCGCAAAAAAGGCGCAGCCGGGGTAGTCCTCAAACCCGTAAGAGAAGTTTTTGGTGATGAGCGCGTCATTGTAGAGCTTGGCGTAGAGGGGACTGGACTCGCCCAGCAGCAGATCCCCCGCCAGCTCCGCCGTCAGCCGGGTCTTGAGAAGCTCCTTCTGCGGGGGCGGCGCGATCTTGAACCCCAGCTGAAACAGCGGCGCGGACACCGCCATGGCCCGGCGGCTGTCGTGGGCGGCGGCCTGTTCCCCTTCCGCCTCCCCGTAGTCCCGCCGGGGGTTTCCGGTGGCCGCTCTGGTGACGATCTCGCCGGCAATGTCCAGCACCCGTTGAGGGTCAACGTCACCCACCACCGTCAGCACCATATTGCCGGGGTTGTAAAACGCCCCATGGCAGGTATAGAGGGTCTTGTCCGTGATCTGGGCAATGGAGGCCGCCGTCCCGGCGATGTGCGTCCGCACCGGGTGGCGGGCATACAGGCACTTCAAAAGGTCATAGAACACCTCCGTGTCCGCCTCGTCGTCCCCCATGGCGATCTCCTGCCCAATGATCCCCTGCTCCTTGGCGACGCTCTCCGGCGTAAACCAAGGCTCGCTCACAAAGCCCAGAAGGGTACGCAGGTTTTCCTCAAAGCCCCGGGTACACTGGAAAAAGTATCCCGTCATACCAAAGCTGGTGAAGGCATTGGGGTCTGCGCCGTTGGCGGCCATGATCTGAAGGGCGTTGCCGTCCTTGGTGTCAAACAGCTTATGCTCCAGAAAGTGGGCAACGCCCGCGGGGGTGTTCTGCCAGCCGTCAGCGGTCTCAAAGCGCATATCCACCCCGCCATAGCGGGTGGCAAAGAAAGCGAACTGCTTACCGTAGCCGGGGCGAACGTCCACATAGACGGGCAAACCGTTTTTCAGCTCGCCGTAAAATACGGTTTCTCCCAGCTTTTCATACACTTTTTTGTCCATGGTTCACCCCTCCTTGCCCACCAGACGGTAGACGGTATCCAGCTCCACCTGCTCCGCCGCCTTGGTCACCTGAGCCGCCGTCACCTGCTCCGCCGCTCGGGCCAGTTCGGTGAGCGGCGTCTCCACACCGCTTACCTCGGCGGTGAGATAATGGCTCTCCAACTGCGCCCGGCTGTCCAGCGTGCTTTTGTAGACGTTGACCACCGCCTGACGGGCGCTCTCCAGCTCGTCCTCAGTAAAGTCCCCCCGCTTGACGGCCTCAAGCTGGTCTAAGATCTCCTTCTGCGCCCGATCCATATTGCCGAACTCCACCCCGGAGGACACCACCATCATCCCCTTTAGGTTTTCCAGCGCGGAGCTGGCGTAATAGCAGAGGGACAGCTTCTCCCGCACGTTGAGAAAGAGTTTGGAGGTGGCCGTGCCCCCGTAGAGGGCGTTCATCACAGTGAGGGCGGCGTATTGCGCCGGGTCGCCCCCGGTCAGCCGCACGCCGCCGGTGCGAAAGCCCATGGCCAGCTTCCCCTGCGCCACCTCCATCGGTTCGGCTACCGTCTCCACCGCCCGCGGCGGCTTCTCATAAACCGCGCAGGGCCGTTCCCAAAGCTCCTCTTGGCTGTTCTCCACAGCGCGGATCAGCTCTGCCAGCGCCGAGCGCACCTCCTCCTCGCCTGCCGTTCCGCAGTAGAAAAGGTGCAGCTTGGCGTGGCGCAAAAGGGCCTGATAGCCGTTCCAAGCGTCTGCGGCCGTCACCGCCGCCATCGTTTTTTCATCTCCCAGCGCATCCGTTCCGTAGCACTCGTCCCGGCACATCTCCTGAAGGAGACGCAGCATGGCATACTGCCGCTTGTCGTTCATCTGGGCGCGGATGGCTTGGATAAGTTTGTCCCGCTCGCCGGAGACATACTCGTCCTTGAAGATCCCGTTCTCCGTGGCGGGATGAAGCAGCATCTCCTCCAACAGCGCCGCCGCCTCCTTGAGGTTCGAGCCGGACTCCAGCGTGTAGGCGTCGTCCAAAAAGCCGCCCGTCAGCCCGATGCACTGGGTCTCTCCCCGTTTGCGGACTGCCGCGTTCAGACTTCCACCGTACAGCTCCTCCAGCTTGACGCTGATGTCTCCCATAGTGGGATAGCGCTCCGTTCCCCGGCGGAGAACATAGGGGATCAGGGCGTTGACTGCAGCCGTTTCCTTTTTCAAGGGTGCGAGGAAGGCGGCGGACAGGGTCGCGCTTTTGAACTTGTCCGTTTGGATGACCGTCAGAGAAATGCCCGGCGTAATGTCGGCTTTCGTAACTTTCATAGTGTGCGCTCCTTTGCGTCGGTCTTTGAGGTATATTATACACCATCCCGCCAAATTTGACACCTATAATTTTCCTTCCCCCGCTCCAAAACATAAAAACGCCACCCGGCGGGGAAAATATCCGTCGGGTGGTGAAATTGATTATGAGCTTGATCGCCTGCACAGGAGACTGTCTCTATCAGCAAGACGGCTACTGCACCCTGCAAAAAGCCATGTCCAGCGGGAAGCCCAGCGGGGAGCATCCCTGCGTCAACTATGTTCCCCGCTCCTCACAGGATAGCGGCCAGCGCCTCGCGGATGTTACGCACCTTGATAAGCTGTAACCCCTCCGGCGCGGCGATCTTCCCGTGGTTTTGCGCTGGGATCAGACATTTGGTGAAGCCCAGCCGCCGCACCTCGGAGAGCCGCTGGGACAGGGAGTTGACGCTGCGCAGCTCCCCCGTCAGCCCCACTTCTCCCACCGCGGCCAGATCTCCGGGGACGCACTTGTCCCGGAAGCTGGACGCCAACGCGATGATGGCGGCCAAGTCCGCCGCCGGTTCTCCGACCCACAGCCCGCCGATGACGTTCAAATAGGCGTCGCAGCTATTGACCATCAGCCCGCCCCGTTTCTCCAGCACCGCCAGCAGCAGCACCGCGCGGTTGTAATCAAACCCGTTGCTGGTGCGGCGGGCGTTTCCGTAGCCGCTGGGTACGACCAGAGCCTGAACCTCCGCCAGCACTGGCCGCGCCCCCTCCATCACGCAGGTGACGCAAGTGCCCGGCGTGTCCTGGGGGCGGCCGGACAACAACGCTTCGGAGGGATTGGGTACTTCGGAAAGGCCGTCGTCCCCCATCTCAAACACGCCGATCTCGTTGGTCGCACCAAAGCGGTTTTTTGCCGCCCGGAGGATACGGTGGGACATATGCTCCTCGCCCTCGAAATAGAGTACGCAGTCCACCATATGCTCCAGCACCTTCGGCCCGGCAATGGAGCCTTCTTTGTTGACATGGCCGATGACGAAAACCGTTACCC
>CARXAY010000144.1 GCA_949093475.1 uncultured Oscillospiraceae bacterium | reverse complement strand
ATTTGACAAAAAGCGTCCCTGCCCAGAATACCCCGGGCAGGGACGCTTCATACCTATGGGGAAGAATTATTCCTCGTCAGAGGATTCCGGCGCGTTGCTCTCGCCCTCCACGGTGACGTTCTCGCTCTCGGCGAACATCTCGCTGAGGCCCTCTTGAAGCTCGGCGTCGTTCTGGATGGCGTTGGCCACGGCCGCATAGCCGCGGCGGGCATCCTCGTCGGGGATCACGTCGTACTTGCGGTATTGGCTCAGGCCCGAACCGGCAGGGATGAGCTTGCCGATAATGACGTTCTCCTTCAGACCCAGCAGATGATCCACCTTACCCTTGATGGCCGCCTCGGTAAGCACCTTGGTGGTCTCTTGGAAGGAGGCGGCGGAGAGGAAGGAGTCGGTGGCCAGCGAGGCCTTGGTGATGCCCAACAGCAGACGGGTGGCGGTAGGCAGCACCAGCGGCAGGCCGTCCTTGGTCTCCCCCGCGTCGATGCGGGCCTGAACGGCCTCCTGCGCGTCCAAGAACTCGCTGAGTTCAATGGTCGCGCCGGAGAGCAGGTCGGAGTCCCCGGCCTCCTCTACGCGCACCTTGCGCATCATCTGGCGGCAAATGACCTCAATGTGCTTGTCGTTGATATCCACGCCCTGCTGACGGTAGGGCTTCTGAACTTCCTGCGTCAGGTAGTCATACACCGCGTGGATACCCCGCACCCGCAGAACGTCCTGAGGATACAGCGCGCCGTCGGTGAGCATCGTGCCCTTGGCGACCTCGTCCCCGTCCTTGACGCGGATGCCGCTGTTGACAGGCAGAGCGTAGGTGACCACCTCGCCGTCGTCGGCGGTAATGGTGACGTTGACCATATTGGAGCGCTTGCCCTCCTCAATGGACACCTTGCCGCCGATCTCGGCCAGCTGGGCCATCTTCTTGGGCTTGCGGGCCTCAAACAGTTCCTCAACACGAGGCAGACCTTGGGTGATGTCCCCGCCGGCGACGCCGCCGGTGTGGAAGGTACGCATGGTGAGCTGGGTGCCCGGCTCGCCGATGGACTGGGCGGCGATGATGCCCACCGCTTCGCCCGCGCCCACGCGCTCGCCAATGGCCAAGTTCATGCCGTAGCACTTGGAACACACGCCGCTGCGGGCCTGACAGGTCAGCACGCTGCGGACTTCCACCTCGTGGATGCCGTGGGCCTCCAAAATCTTGGCGTCGGAGGGCTGGAGCATGGTCTCGGTATCAAAGAGCAACTCGCCGGTCTCCGGGTCGGTGACCGGGTGGGTGAGGTAACGGCCCTTGAGGCGTTCGCCAAAGGGTTCGATGACCTGACCGTTCTCCGAGATCTCGGAGACCATGATGCCGTCGCAAGTGCCGCAGTCGTCCTCGCGGATGATGACCTCCTGCGCCACGTCCACCATGCGGCGGGTCAGGTAGCCGGAGTCCGCGGTACGAAGGGCGGTATCCGTCAAGCCCTTGCGCGCGCCTCTGGAGGAGATGAAGTACTCCAGCACGGACAGGCCCTCGCGGAAGTTCGCCTTGACAGGGATCTCGATGGTGCGGCCGGAGGTGTCCGCCATCATGCCGCGCATACCGGCCAGCTGGCGGATCTGGGCGATGGAGCCACGGGCGCCGGAGTCCGCCATCATCCAGATGGGGTTGTAACGGTCAAGGCCCGCCATCAGTGCGTCGGCCACGTCCTTGGTGGTCTTTTCCCACGCCTGAACGGACAGGCGGTAGCGCTCCTCATTGGTGAGGAAGCCGCGCTTATACTGCCGCTCGATCTTGATGATCTCCTGCTCGGTGGCGTGGATCATCTCATCCTTGGCGGCAGGCACCGTCATGTCGTAGATGGAGACGGTGAGAGAGCCTTGGGTGGAATAATGGTAACCCTTGGCCTTAATGGTGTCCAACACATCGGCGGCCACGGTAAAGCCGTATTTGTTGATGCACTTGTCCACGATGGGGCCAAGCTGCTTCTTACCCACGATAAAGTTGATCTCGGGGTCAAAGGCGTGTTCGGGATCGCTGCGGTCGACAAACCCCAAGTCCTGCGGGATACCCTCGTTGAAGATCAGCCGTCCCACGGTGGTACGCACCAGCTTGCGCTCCACCACATCGCCGTTTTGACGCTCCCGGCGCACCAAGATCGGCTCGTGAAGATCCAACGTCCCCTCATCGTAGGCCAACCGGGCCTCGTTGTCGTCGGCGTAGGAGCGGTAATAGAAGGCGGGCAGGGCGCTGCCCTTCAAGCCCTCGCACAGGCCGGCCAGCGTGCGGCGGTAGCCCGTGTACTGCTCCTCGTCCTTCACCCAGACCTGATCCTCGGGGACGATCTCCCCGGCCTTCACGGCCTTGTTCACCTCGGCGGCGTTCTTGTAGCAGCGCTCCGCCACCGGCTCAGGGTCGCGCTCATAGGTGAGGTAGTAAGAGCCCAGCACCATGTCCTGCGTGGGGATGTTCACCGGGCCGCCGTCCTGAGGACGCAGGAGGTTGTTGGCGGAGAGCATGAGGATGCGGGCCTCCGCCTGCGCCTCTGCAGACAGGGGGACGTGGACGGCCATCTGGTCGCCGTCGAAGTCGGCGTTGAAGGGGGTACACACCAGCGGATGGAGCTTGATGGCGCGGCCCTCCACCAGCACCGGCTCAAAAGCCTGAATACCCAGACGGTGAAGGGTGGGCGCACGGTTGAGCATCACGGGGTGATCCTTGATAACAAAGTCCAGCGCGTCCCAAACCTCGCTTTTGCCCTTGTCCACCATCTTCTTGGCAGACTTGATGTTGTTGGCGTGGCCGTCCTCCACCAGCTTCTTCATCACGAAGGGGCGGAACAGCTCAATGGCCATCTCCTTGGGAAGGCCGCACTGGTAGATCTTCAGCTCCGGGCCGACCACGATGACCGAACGGCCGGAGTAGTCCACGCGCTTGCCCAGCAGGTTCTGGCGGAAACGGCCCTGCTTGCCCTTGAGCATATCGCTGAGGCTCTTGAGGGCGCGGTTGTTCGCCCCGGTGACGGCGCGGCCGCGGCGGCCGTTGTCGATGAGGGCGTCCACTGCCTCTTGGAGCATCCGCTTCTCGTTGCGGACGATGATGTCGGGAGCTTTGAGCTGAATGAGCCGCTTCAGGCGGTTGTTGCGGTTGATGACCCGGCGGTAGAGGTCGTTTAAGTCGCTGGTGGCGAAGCGTCCGCCGTCCAGCTGCACCATGGGGCGAATTTCGGGAGGGATAACGGGCAGCACGTCGATGATCATCCACTCCGGCTTGTTGCCGGACACCCGGAAGGCGTCCACCACCTCCAGCCGCTTGACGATGCGGGCCTTTTTCTGGCCGCTGGCGTCCTGAAGCTCCGCGCGCAGCTGCTCAGAAAGCTCCTCAAGGTTCACGTCCTGAAGGAGCTTCTTCACCGCTTCCGCGCCCATACCGGCTTGGAAGTCGTCCTCGTACTTTTCCCGGTAATCCCGGTATTCCTTCTCGGTCAAAATTTGGTTCTTGGCCAAGGGGGTGAAGCCGGGGTCGGTGACGATATACGCCGCAAAGTACAGCACCTTTTCCAAGATGCGCGGGGAGATATCCAGCAGCAGGCCCATGCGGGAGGGGATACCCTTGAAGTACCAAATGTGGCTCACCGGAGCAGCCAGCTCAATGTGGCCCATGCGCTCCCGGCGCACCTTGGAGCGGGTGACCTCCACGCCGCAGCGGTCGCAGATCTTGCCCTTATAGCGGATCTTCTTGTACTTGCCGCAGTGGCACTCCCAGTCCTTGGTCGGCCCAAAGATCTTCTCACAGAACAATCCGTCCCGTTCGGGCTTCAGGGTACGGTAGTTGATGGTCTCCGGCTTCTTCACTTCGCCGTAAGACCACTCCCGGATCTGTTCAGGGGAGGCAATGCCGATCTGAATAGCGTCAAATTCTGCGTAACTCATATTTTCCGCCTCCCTTTCTTAGTCGTCTTGGCCATCTTCAAGGATGACCTCGTCAGAGAGGGAAAAATCTCCCTCTTCATCGTCGTCCACGGCTTCCTCAACGGAAACCTCCAGATCGTCGTCGTCCGAGCCTTCCTTCAGGGAATAGCCCGCGGCGGAGAACTCCGATTCCTTCCCGCCTTCATAGCCGTAGAAGTCGTCGTCGATGTGGAAATTGCCGGGCTGGTAGGGGT
>CARXAY010000143.1 GCA_949093475.1 uncultured Oscillospiraceae bacterium | reverse complement strand
CGCAGCGGATATCGTTGGCGGCGCAGTGGACGGACTGGATGGAGGAGCCGCACTGCATCATCAGTGTGTAAGAGGGGATCTCCTCGGGGAAGCCCAGCTTCTGGGCGCTGAAGGGGGTAAAGGTCACCACAGAGGGAGAGGAGGTAAACTCAAACTGGATCTCGTTGGAGAGGGCCGCGAAGAAGTCGTGGCGTACCCGCTCGTGCTCCAAGAGCTGGAGGGTGCGCCGGGAGACGGGCAGGTCTTTGTTTTGGGAAAGAGCCTCCACCACGCTGTGGAGGTTTTGCTGCCCGGTCTGGAAGGGGTCTTCCCGGCGGAGGGCGTCGTAGATGTCGCCGTCCAGCTCGGAAAGGCATTGGAGAAGCAGGGGATCGAACGCCCCGCACTCCCCGGCAAGGATCATGCGGATGCTCTCCTCGTGGGAAAGGGCGGCCTTGTAGACCCGCTGGCTGGTCAGGGCGTCGTACACGTCGGCCAGAGCCACCACCTGCGCAGAAATGGGGATCTCACTGCCCTTGAGGCCGTCGGGATAGCCGCTGCCGTCATAACGCTCGTGGTGCCAGCGGCAGATCTCGTAAGCGGTGCGGATCAGGGGATGATCCTGATAGATGGGAAGCTCCGCCAGCATTTGCGCGCCGATGGTGGTGTGGGCCTTCATCCGCTCAAATTCCTCCGGCGTCAGCTTGCCGGGCTTGTTGAGGATGTCCTCGGAGATGGAGATCTTCCCGATGTCGTGGAGGGCGGAGGCGGTGGAGATGACGGAGATCTCGGAGGAGGTGAACCGCGGCCCGCCCTCCTTCTCGTTGAGGTGGTTGAGGAGCAGGTCGGTAAAGGCACGGACGTGGCGGATGTGCAGGCCGCTCTCTCCGTTTCGGAACTCCACGATATGGCTCAATATCTCGATCATCAGACTGCTCTGCTGTTCCTTTTCGTACATCTGCTGGGCCACCATGCCCACAAGCTGCTTCTGCTTGGCGTAGAGGAGGATGGTGTTCACCACCCGCTTGTGGACGATGAGGGCGTCGAAGGGACGGCTGATAAAGTCCGTCGCGCCGAGGGCGTAGGCCCGCTCGATCTGTTCCGCGCCCCGCTCGGCAGAGATCATAATGACGGGGATATCTTCGATCCAGCCCCCGCGGTTCATCTCGGTGAGGACGCCGAAGCCGTCCAGCTCCGGCATGACGATATCCAAAAGCACCAGAGACAGCTTCGGGCCGAGGGTCTGGATCTGCTCCAGAGCCTCCCGCCCGTTTTCCGCCTCCACAATGGTATACTCGCTCCCCAGCATATCCGCCAAAATGGCGCGGTTCATCTCGGAGTCGTCGGCGATGAGGATGGTGGAGGGCTGTTTTTGCAATTGCTCCATGTGGGGGCACATCCTTTCAAGGGCGGGGGTCAGTTCGGCTCCAGCGGAAAGACAGCCGACCGGAGGCAGGCGGGGGAGTGGGGATACTTGCGGGCGAAGGCCCGGAGGATCCGGTCGCAGACCGTTTGACTGTTTTCAAAGCTGGCCTGAGGGAGGAGCAGGAGGAACTGGGACACGCTGCACCGGGTGGCGGCGTCCCCCCGGCGCAGAGAGCTGCGGACGACCTCCTGAAGGTTGTCCATGGCCCTGTCCAGACTGCGCCGGGAAAGGGCTTGGGCGCAGTCCTTGTGGTGGACGGAGAGAAGGGCGAGGTGGACGCTGCCGCCGCTGCGGGCCAGAGAGCGGGCCACAAGGTGGTAGATGGAGCGGAAGGTGTCATAGGGGCAAAACAGCGCGCCCCCCGGGCCGTCCGGCTCACGAAGCTGCTCCAAAACGGCGTCCACCGGCAGGGTGTGGTCTTGGAGTTCGCTCAAGGCCCGGCGGTAAACGGTGCGGGTCTCCTCTCCGGGCATCGCGCCGAGGCGGGCCATAAAGAGCTTGGACAGCTCCTCATAAACTGCGGCGGCCTCCCGCTGCTTGCCAAGCTGGATCAGAGCCTCCATGCGGCGGCGGTACAGCGCCTCCTCATAGGGCGCAAGGGCCAGCGCGGCGCGGCACACCTCCGCGGCCTCCTGATGGCGGTGGGCCTCCTCCAGCAAGGGGACGGTGCGGAGGACGAGGTCGAGGTAGGCGCGGTGATAGCCCTCGGCGATGGGCTTGACCCAAGGGTGGGAGGACAGACGGGGGAGGAAGTCTCCCCGGTAAAGCTCCAGCGCGGCCAGACAGTGCGCCAGCCCCTTCTCCGGGTCGCCCTCGGCGCGCCCCGCCCGGTCAAGGCGGTCGAATTCGTCCAGATCCAGCCACAGGGGGATCTCGGTGTTCCAGCGGTAGGCCGTACCCTCCCGGAGGATCAGCTCCCGCCCGGCGTTGGGCCACAGCGGTTCTAAGGCGGTCCGGGCGCGGTGGAGAATGGTCTTGAGGGCGTTGGCGGGGTTGGCGCTGTGGGCTTCCCCCACCCAGAGCAGGTCGATGTACTCCCCCGCCTCTACCGCCTCTCCCCGGCGGGAGATCAGATAGGCCAGAAAGAGCCACACCTTTTTGGAGCGGTTGTCCCCGTCGCTCACCCGGGCGGAGGGGGTGCAGAGGGTGAAGTCCCCCAGCATCCGAACCTGAAGCGTGCGGTCATCCGCCATGGGAACACCCCCGTTCAAAATAAGGCAGATATCTTATATAAAATATCACACCCGCCCTTTTTTTGCAAGGGCAACGCGCAAAAGAAACGGATACAGAAAACATGACTTTTTGAAAAATATTTTTGAAAAAGTACTTCCCTTTTGGAAAGACATCTGCTATACTATGGGTACAAAGGGAACTTGTGCCCCCTGCGGGGGCGTTGAAAGGAGCGGAAGGACATGGCCGCAAGGAGGCTCTTGCCCGCGCTGTTGGCGTTGACGCTGCTGGCGGGCTGCACCGGCCGGAAGGCCGCAGGAAACGAGGAGATCTACCTGACGCCCACGGTGCTGGTGGAGGTGGAGCTTGGGGAGGAGGCCGTGGCCATGGCCGCCGCCCCGGCGGTTTATGACCTGCTGCTGCCCGAGCATCCGGGCAAGCGGGTGGCGCGCAGCGACAAGGCGGAGGTGGACTACTCCAACGCCGACGACGGCTATATCATGGTGCGCTATACCGCTCAAAGCGACCGCCGGCTCAAGGCCAAGGTCACCGGCCCGGCCACTGAGGGCGGGTATCAGTATAACCTCACCCAAGGGGAGTGGACGACCTTCCCCCTCTCCGACGGCAGCGGGAAATATGAGGTCAAGGTCTACGAGCAGAACCCGGCCACGGGGAGGTACGCGGTGATGCTCACCGCCAACTTTACCGCCAAGCTCTCCGACGAATTTGCCCCCTTCCTGCGGCCCAACCAGTATGTGGACTACGCCGGCGCAGTCAACACGCTGGCCAAGGCGGAGGAGCTGACCGCGGGGGTGGAGGACAATTTGGAGAAGGTGGAGAAGGTCTACGACTTTGTGGTGGGCCATCTCACTTATGACGCCGAGCTGGCCCAGTCGGTGAAGAGCGGCTATCTGCCGGTTCTGGATGACGTTCTGGAGAGCAAAAAGGGCATCTGCTTCGACTACGCCGCCCTGATGACCGCCATGCTCCGTTCTCAGGGCGTGCCCTGCAAGTTGGTGGTGGGCTATGTGGGGACGGTGGAACCTGCCTACCATGCGTGGATCAGCGTGTGGACGGAGGAGCAGGGCTGGGTGGACGGAGCGATCTACTTCGACGGCACGGCGTGGCAGCGGATGGATCCCACCTTCGCGTCCTCCGGGAAGGGCAGCGAGGCCATTATGAAGTACATCGGCGACGGCAGCAATTACAGCGCCCGGTATCTCTATTGAGAGATTTGCGGGAAGCATTTACAAACGGCGAAAAATAAGATAAAATAGGCTTGCGGCATTGCCGCAAGCCTATTTTTTGAACCTGAAAAGCGGGGAGGGCGCATTCCATGAAAAAAACCTTACACCAAGAGGCGGTGGCCGGGCTGTGTCTGGAGCTGTCCCTCCTTGTCCACGCCGGGGTGATGATGGGAGACGCCCTCGCCCTTTTGTCGGAGGGGAGCGAGGGGGAGGGGGAGAAGGCTCTCCTTGCCGCCATGGCCCGGCGGGTGGACGGCGGCGCGACCCTTTCCGAGGCCATGGAGGAGAGCGAAGCCTTCCCCGGCTATGCCGTGGGGCTGGTG
>CARXAY010000142.1 GCA_949093475.1 uncultured Oscillospiraceae bacterium | reverse complement strand
GTCTACGGAACCATCCGGACTCTGAAGAAGATGCGCTCTGGCTTGGATGCGGCGATTACTGGACTCGAGCGCTCCCTGAACGGCTTTTCTGGGGATAGGGGGTGAGAACTATTGCCGCTCCTTTTATCCCTTGGGTTGGGGGCAAAGAAAAGCTTGTCCCTTATATTTCTCAAGTTCTTCCCCCTAATGCCCATCAGCTCTTGGATCCATTTGGCGGTGGAGGTGCCCTAACTCTTGGGTTGCCAACATGCCCATCCAGACTGGATATCTATAATGACTTCAACAGAGATCTGGTCAATCTGTTCGTATGCGTTCGAGACTGCTTGCTTTCGCTTCTCAGAGAGTTGGATTTCCTGCCGCTTCACTCGCGGGCGGAGTTTGATGATCTGAAGGCCCTCCTTGCACACGATGCCCTCCCTCCTGAGGAGATGGAGAGTTGGGAGGAAAAGGAGCTGGAGATCGCATCTTCCTTCCCGGAGGAAGACGCCACTGAGCTTATAGCGATTCTGAAAGGAAAAGCAGAGCTGAGAAATGTCCGGCGTGCAGCAGCCTTCTATAAGACCAGCCGTGGGAGTTTCAGTGGGACACGCTCGTCATTCGGTGTCAAAAGGAACAATATTCGACGGTTTCGCTATCAGCTTGAAAGGGCATCCAAGCGACTGCAGGATGTGGTTATCGAAAATAAGGATGCAATGAGCTTGATTCCAGAACGAGATGTTCCTAATGGCATTGTTTATTGTGACCCGCCCTACTATGAAGCGGAGCAGCTTTATGAGGCGGAGTTCGGTAAGCGTGATCATGTGCGTCTGTTTCATGTACTCAAAGCCTGCAAGGGCTATGTCGTTGTGTCCTATAACGACTGTCCATACATTCGAAATCTGTACAAGGACTTCTTCATCATAACGCTCCAAAGAGATAACCCAATGGCGAAGAAGAAAAAGTCTGTATACAGAGAACTCATCATTACCAACTATGATCCCAGACAGTTCTGGGACAAGCAGTTAGATTTGTTTGAGGAACCTGGTGCGAAATGGACAATGGACTTGGTCCATATCCCCCGCAAGGTGCTCAAACAGTGATATGTAAGGAGGAATACAATGAGCTGCGAGAAATTCACGAACTGGGCAGGTGACAAGGGAATTCATATTCCCAGCTCTGCTCTGACGCTTGCTAAAATCAAAGAGGGGGAGCACTTGGACTTCCATGTGGCTGATGACGTAATCGTCACGATGAAGCATCAGATGACCGCAATGGAGCTGATCCACTCCATCCATGCGCTCACAACGCTCTCGGGGAAACTGCTGGATTATCTCATCGAAACCTGTCCGCGCTGTGAGCAGTGCTGTGGAGAGACCTGTCCGTATGATGAGGACGATGAGGATGACAACCTGCCGGATCTTCTGAGGGAGGACAACTTAGACGAAGCCGAGCATCATGATATCTACGATGTCCCGGAGGAGATGCTTTCTCTTTTGCGTTCAGCTGGCGTATGCCCGGGAGCGCTGGAGGACCGGCTCATGTCCGACGCCATCATCTACGGCTGAGCCCACCCCAGAGAACAAAACAAATCTACTATTTAGGAGGAAAAACCATGTCTGACCACATCGAAAGGGCCGCTCCCGTGCAGGAGCAGTTTCCCACCAATATCTCCGTCAGGATCCACTCCGTCCACACCAGCGGGCCTCTGCTGGCCAACGCCTCCATCGATCTCAACGGCTGCTTCGCCGTCCGCGGCGTCAAGGTCGTCCAGGGCGAACACGGCCCCTTTGTCTCCATGCCCAGCTACAAGGCCGGGGGCGAGTATAAGGATGTTTGTTTCCCTGTCACCAAGGAGTTCCGTGAGCAGCTCCACACCGCCGTGATGGGCGCCTATCAGCAGGAGCTGGCCCAGCTCACCCAGCGTGGGCAGGCCGCTACGGACCATGGGAGTCAGGAGGCCCAGGAGCCCCCTTTCCCCCAGCAGACCATGTAAGGAGGAAACCAAGATGAAAAAAGTTCTCTCTATCTGCGCTGTGGCGCTTATGCTGTGTATGACCACCATTCCCGCCTTCGCCGCCGAGCCGGAGCTGACGGCCCAGGCGTGCTATCCCACCGCCGTCACCCGGACCGAGGACGGCTCCGAGATCCGCAAAATGTACGATCTGGGTCCCACCGATGACCCGGCGGGCATTTCCCGCTCCGACTTCGACCAAGACGGCTTCCACTATACCCTGGTGGATCTGCTTAAGCAGGAGCTTCCGGCCAACGAGTCCCGCCAGCACACGGAAACCGTGTCCATGCCCAGCAAGAGCAAAGACATGGCCTCCGTGCTGGCCCTGCTCCCCGAGACCAAGGAGTTCATCACCGAGGACGGTCTCGCTGGTGTCCTGGCCCTGAAGCTGGACAGCGTCAAGGTAGAGGTGGCCGGGTACGGCAGCTCCACCAAGGATTTGACCGCCAAGCGCACCTATCCCAGCCTTGCCACCCAGGACACCTCCGGCATCCCCAAGAGCGTGGAGGACAACGGCCATGAGCTGACCCTGCAAGGCATCGACTGGCAGACCGACCCTGCGGGGTACTTCACCGCCACCGCCACCTACACCGGCAGCACCACCAGCAGTTATATCAAGGGCTACACCGTCACCGCCGACTACACCGGCACCGTGAGCCGGATCGCCCTCAACAAGACCCGCTATGTGGCCATCTTTGAGGGGGAGGCCATTGAGCCTATCGCCCCGGAGCCGACCACCGATCCTGACGGTCAGCCCAGCGCCTCCGTCCAATTCAACTGGGCGGCGATCATGCTGCCCATCGGCATTGTGGCGTTGGCTGGCGTGGGCATCGGCGCGGGTATCTTTTTCAAGCGCCACAGCGAAACCGATGGAGGTGACGAGGTATGAAGAAGCTGTTGACCCTCTGCTCCGCTCTCTGCCTCATGGCCATTTTCTGTGTCCCCGCCAGCGCCTTGGAGTATACCGTGGAGGCCCCCGGCGGTCTGGAATTTGCCAGCGCCACCTCGGTGGAGCCGGTGCTGACCGCTGACCGGGGGGAACGGCCCAACGAGGATCTGAGCAAGGGCAACCCCATGGTGGCCCCGGCCTTTGGGAGCAACACCAGCTACCTCCCCGGCAGCGGAGAGCCGCTGTATCCCTTTCTGGGTGTGGCCGAGGCTGTCCAGCAGCCTGTGGGGAATATCCCCGTGATCCCGCTGCCCAACACCCCTGGTATCCCCTCCGCGTCCTTTGCGGGTAATACCAGCATCACGGTAGAGCCGTCCAAGCCCGCCTATGGCTACACCGAGGTAACCGGGGATATGTACTACACCGGGGACTACCTCGGCAGAGTCAAGATCCCCAGCCTGGGCGTGAACGCGAAGGTCTACCAGGGCACCGACAGCTCGGCTCTGTCCAAGGGCGCCGGTCACTTTGAGGACACCTCCATCTGGGAGGGCAACGTCTGCATCGCCGGCCACAACCGGGGCGCCCATGGCATCTTCGGGGACATCCACACCCTGAAGTCCGGGGACGCCATCACCCTCACCACCAAGGCCGGGAGTCGCACCTACAGCGTGTTCAGCGTGGACAAGGTCAAGGAGACCGACACCTCCATGCTGAACCGGACGGCGGAGAACCAAATCACACTCCTCACCTGCGTGAAGGGCCAGAGCGCCTACCGCTGGTGCGTTCAGGCTACGGAGGTCAAGTGACAAAAAAACTTCTCCGTTTTGCCGGATAGACTTCTGCCGTAACCTTTGGTATTGTGTGCTTGCAAGAATAGCCGTATAATAACGGCAAAGGAGGCAACGCACATGAAACACAGAGGAAAGAACATGGCGACCCTGCTGGCGGGAGTCCTGGTGGGCATGGCTCTGGCCGGACCGGTGGCCAACGCCGCTACGGAATTCTTCCAAGCCCAGCGGACGCCCCATCCGATCTATGTGGACGGTCAGCAGGTGCAGATGGAGACCTACGCCATCAACGGCCACAACTACGTCAAGCTCCGGGACATCGGAAAACAGGTGGGCTTTGAGGTCTATTGGGACGGCTCCGCCGCTCAAATCGTCAGCGACAAGCCCTACACCGGCCAGCCGCCCATCCAGTCCCCGGTGCCCACCACAGCCCCGACTATGCAAGACTACAGCGCCCAGGCCAACCCTGCCATCTTTACGGGGGAACTGACCAGAGAGAACTACAACGCCATCCG
>CARXAY010000141.1 GCA_949093475.1 uncultured Oscillospiraceae bacterium | reverse complement strand
ACCTCACCCCCGGCGGCGCGGCCCTTCTGGCCCGGCTGGCGGAGGGGGGGATGCGGGACGCGCTCTCCCTGCTGGATCAGTGCCGCGCCGGCAGCGGCACGGTGGACGAGCCCGCCATTATTCAGGCGCTGGGCATGATGGGCAATGTGGAGACGGCTAAGCTGCTGGGCAGTCTGGCCGCCGGGGACACCGCCGCGGCTCTGAGCGCGCTGGGGCGGCTCTACGGGGCGGGAAAGGATATCAAGACCCTTCTGGGGGAGCTGTCCGCCCTGTGCCGCGACCTGCTTATCCGCAAGACAGCGCCGCAGGCGGCGTCCTCCCTGCTCACCGGGGGCTATGACGACGCGACCCTGCGAGGTCTGTCCGAGCAGCTCACCGCGCCGCGGCTCATTCAGATGTTGACGGTGCTTCAGGAGACGCTGGCGGCGCTGAGTGCCAGCGCGAACCCCCGCACCGACGCGGAGCTTTGCTTCATCCGGCTGGGGGACGAGAGCTTGGACGGCAGCGCGCTGGGCCTGTCCGCGCGGGTAGCCCGGCTGGAGACCATGATGTCCTACCCCGCGCCTGTCCCGGCGGCGCAGCCCGCGGCAACGGCAAAATCCGCGGCGGCGGCAAAACCCGCCCCGGCGGCCCAGCCCAAGCAGCCGGAGAAGCCCGCGCCTGCGGTTCAGGACGCTTACGAGGACGATGCGCCGCCCCCTTGGGAGGAGGAAGCTCCCCCCGCTCCGGCGGAGCAGCCGCCCATTCCGGTGGCGACGCCGACCCCGGCCGCCGCTGCGGACGACGGCTTCTGGCCCGCGCTTTTGCCGGGGTTGAAGCCCCTCCTCTCCCCGGCGGTGTGGCCCTTCGTGTCCAACCCGGCCATGACCACGGGGGCGCTGGCGGGAGATACGCTGACGCTGGAGGCCAAGGTGAGCGTCACCAAGGCGATGATCGACAAGCCGGAGATCTTGGACGTGATCGCCCAAGCGGCGGCGGCCCGGCTGGGGCGGAGCATCACGGTGAGCGTGTCCGCGCCCCCGCCCAAGGCGGGCAATATGGAAGACCTGTTTGCCATCGGCCAACAGCTGGACGATGGGCAGTAATGAAAGAAAGGGGAACGTAACATGGCAAAGGGATTTGGCAGCCGGGGGATGCCCGGCATGGGCGGCGGCATCAACATGAACATGATCAAAAAGGCCCAAAAGATGCAGGAAGATATGCAGAAGATGCAGGAGGAGCTGGAAAACGCCACCTATACCGCTACGGCGGGGGGCGGCGTGGTCACCGCCACCGTGAGCGGCAAGCGGGAGGTCACCGCGCTGGAGATCGACCCCGAAGCCGTTGACCCCGAGGACGTGGAGATGCTTCAGGACATGGTCATCGCTGCCGTCAACGAAGCCCTTCGCAACGCCGAGACCGCCGCCGCCGAAGGAATGCAGAAGATCACCGGCGGGCTGAACCTGCCCTTCTGACCATGGAACGGGTGCAGGTCAACCGGGTCTACCGCCACTTCAAGGGCGACCACTATCTTCTGGTGGATGTGGCCCGCCACTCGGAGACGGGGGAGGAGTATGCGGTCTACCGCAAGCTCTATGGCGACGGCGGACTGTGGGTGCGTCCCCTGTCCATGTTTTTAGAGCCGGTGGACAAGGAGAAATACCCCGACGCGGAGCAGGAATACCGCTTTGAGCTTCTGGATATCGAAAGCGTTGCCGGGCACGGATAGAGGAGAAAGCAAATCCCGGACACATCCAAAGATGTGTCCGGGATTTGGTACGGCTGAAGGGATTCGAACCCCCGACCTACTGGTTCGTAGCCAGTCACTCTATCCAGCTGAGCTACAGCCGCATACTGCCCTCGCGACAGCTTTAGTATAATACCACACTCTTCCTGAAAATGCAACCCCTTTTTTCTTTTTTCCAAAAAAGTGTTGACATCACAGGCCCGACATGGTAATATAACTCTTGCGCCAAGGGTAAGCCCCTTGAAAAATGCCGCGCGAGTGGTGGAATTGGTAGACTCGCTGGCTTCAGGTGCCAGTGTTCGCAAGGACGTGCGGGTTCGACTCCCGCCTCGCGCACCAACAAAGAGAGACACGCTGCAGCGTGTCTCTCTTTTTGACGTTTTACATACTGGGCAGCTTGTCCGCCATGGTGTCGGCGGCGTCCTCGGCCAGACGGCCCACGGTCTTGACGGTGTGTTTGGCGGCTTTCGTGATGGTCTTTTCGTTTTTCATCATGGTCGCGCCCACGGCCGCCCCGGCCAGCATACCAAGGCCGATGCCCTTCAAAAACGGATGCTCGTTCATCACAACTCCTCCTTTCCCACGGTTAGTATGGCCCGAATTTATGAAAAATTCATTTGCTTATTTTCGCCGGGAAAGGTATAATAAAAACAGTGTGTAACAAAGGAGTTGTTGGCCTTGAAACTGTTGATCCGTCAAGGACGGTTCATCGACCCGGTCGGCGGCATTGGCGGCGTGATGGATATTTTGCTGGAGGACGGCCGGGTGGCGGTGATCGGGAGCAACGTAGACCCCGACGGCGCAGAGATCATCGAAGCGGAAAACCTCATTGTCTCCTCCGGGCTGGTGGATATGCACGTCCACCTTCGCGACCCCGGCTACACCCACAAGGAAACCATTGAGACCGGGCGCGCGGCGGCGGCGGCGGGGGGCTTTACCGCCGTGGCCTGTATGCCCAACACCCGCCCCGTGTGCGACGACGCGGAGGTGGTGGCCTATATTTTGGACAAGGCCAAAACACCGGGCACGCGGGTGCTGCCCATCGGCGCGCTCACCATCAATGAGGACGGGGAGAAGCTCACCGACGCCGCCGCTTTGCGGGGCGCGGGGGCGGTGGCGCTGTCCGACGACGGGATGCCGGTGCAAAACGCCAATGTGATGCGGGATGGACTGATGAAGGCCAGCCGCCAGCACCTGACCGTCCTCTCCCACTGCGAGGACAAGGACATGGTGAAAAACTACGCCGTCAACGAGGGGCAGGTGTCCCGTGCGCTGGGCATTCACGGCCGGCCCGCCATCGCCGAGGAGCTGATGGTCATGCGGGACGCCATGCTGGCCGAGGAGACGGGGGCGGCGGTACATATCTGTCATGTGTCCACGGCCAAGTCCGCCGCCATCATCCGCAATTACAAGCACAAGGGCGTGCCCATCACCTGCGAGACCTGCCCCCAGTACTTTACCCTGACCGAGGAAGAGGTACAAAAGCAGGGGACGATGGCCCGGGTGAACCCGCCCCTTCGCACCAAGGCGGACGTGGAGGGGATCATCGCCGCTCTGCGGGACGGCACCATCGACGCCATCGCCACCGACCACGCCCCCCATTCCGCGGAGGAAAAGGCCAAGCCCTTGGAGGACGCCCCCAGCGGCATGGTGGGGCTGGAGACCGCGCTGGCGGTGACCCTCACCGCCCTCTACCACACCGGGAAGCTCACCCTCTCGGACATTTTGCGGAAAATGACCATCAATCCCGCGTCCATTCTCCGCGTACCCTACGGGCGGCTGGCCATCGGCAACCCGGCGGACGTGGTGGTCTTCGACCCCGACGAGGTGTGGGAAGTCGAGCCGGAAAAGTTCCTGTCCATGGGCCGCAACACCCCCTTTGGCGGGCGGCGGCTCAAGGGAAAGGTCAAGTATACCATCGTAGACGGTCGGATCGTCTACCGGGGATAAGAAGGAGGAAACATCATGTCCTTTGACCGTTTGCACGCACTGATCCGAAAGACCAAAAACCCCACGGTGGTGGGGCTGGACGCGCGGCTGGAGTATATCCCGCCCCAGCTGGTCAAGGAGTGCTTGGACAAGCACGGGGAGACGCTGGAGGGCGCGGCCGAGGCGGTGCTTCGCTACAACATGGCCCTGCTGGACGCCCTTCAGGGGGTCGTCCCTGCGGTGAAGCCCCAAGCGGCGTACTATGAGCTGCTGGGCTGGCCGGGGGTGAAGGCGCTGAGCGACACCATCCAATACGCCCACGAAAAGGGCTTTTACGTCATTGCCGACGTGAAGCGGGGGGACATCGGCTCTACCGCCCAAGCCTATGCCGAGGGCTGGCTGGGGACACCCTTCAACGCCGACTGCGTCACCATCAACGGCTACATGGGCTCGGACGCCATTTTGCCCTTCCTTGACCTCGCCAAGAAGGAGGACAAGGGCGTGTTTTTGCTGGTCAAGACCTCCAATCCCTCCTCCGGGGAGCTTCAGGACATGGTGGCGGGAGACCGGCAGGTGTATACCGTGATGGCGGATCTCTGCAAGCGGTTGGGTGCGGGCAGCGAAGGGGAGTGCGGCTACCAGACCTTG
>CARXAY010000140.1:3969-4333 GCA_949093475.1 uncultured Oscillospiraceae bacterium | reverse complement strand
CTACGCCCCGGTGGGCTGTCTGGCCATTGGAGACCGGTGCGCCGAGGAATGGGCGGCTCTGCCCAAGAAGGTGGTCATGCACAAAAACACCGTGGACGTGATGCACCACCCGAAGGTGCAGTCTTGGCCCATCGTGACCCTGCCTATGGGGGCGGTGGTGGCGGTGACCCAGCCAACCGAGACTGACCCCGAGACGGGTAAGCCCACCGGCTGGCAGGCGGTGTCCCTTCCCGACGGCAGCGAGGGCTATGTCCGCGCCGGTTGGCTGGACACGTACTACGATAAGCCCATTGCGCTGCCTGAAAAGGAGCTGCGCCAACGGCTGGTGGACACGGCGATGCTGTACAAGCGCACCCACTACCGC
>CARXAY010000140.1:2241-3959 GCA_949093475.1 uncultured Oscillospiraceae bacterium | reverse complement strand
GCTCGGGGCTGGTGTCCATGGCATACCTTTTGAACGGCATCACCATCTATCGGGACGCCCACATCAAGCCGGATTTTGATCTGGTGGAGATCCCCAAGGAGGACATGGACGTGGGCGACCTCCTCTTTTTCCCCGGCCATGTGGCCATGTATATGGGCCAACAAAAATACCTCCACTCCACCGGCAAGGCGGGGAGCGACGGCTTCGACATCAACTCCCTTGACCCGGCCGATCCCATGTACCGCAAGGATCTGGCGGAGGGGATCACCCAAGTGGGGAGCTACAAGGGATTTCACAGAGGATAAACAAATGCCCGGCAGTCACTGACTGCCGGGCATTTTTAATGTACGCCTCAAATCAGCTCCAGCCGCATGAGGATCAGCTCCTGCCAGCCGGCAAGCCGGGAGCAGAACCCCTTGGGGTTGCGGCCGTATTCCGCAAAGCCAAAGCTCTCATACAGGGCGACGGCGGCGGTGTTTTCCCGGACAACGTCCAGCTCCAGCTGATGATACCCGGCCTGCTTGGCACATTCGATACAGGCTGCCGTCAGCGCCCGCCCAATGCCCAGACCCCAGTACGCCTTGTCTACGCTAATGCCAAATTCGGCGCGGTGCTTGACCTTGTCCTTTTTCCCCACGGCTTCGATCCCGGCCATACCCACCAGACGGCCGTGGAGAAAGGCGCACAGCTCCACCTCCCGGGGATCGGCTTCCAGCTTAGCCAGAAATTGCCCCTCCTGCTCCGCGTCGAAGCTGTTTTCGTCCGGGTAGGAGAGCAAAAAGTCCGTTTGTGCGTGGGTCAGATTGAAGTTGTCATATGCCGCCTGTCCGTCAGCAGCGCAGCCGCTTCGGATCAGGCATGGCTCGCCGTTTTTCAGGCGTACGGTCTGTTGATAACGCATACCTGCTTACTTCGCCGCCATGCCGAGGACGAACAGATTCCCGTCCTTGACGAAGTTGCTCACGCTGTACATGACCAGCACCTCGTCGATGGCGTTGTCCTTTACATACTGGGCCATGGAGGTCTTATAGTACCGGGGATCGACCAGATGGATCTCGGAGAAATGATAGCAGAGGAAGGGGGCGAGGGAGTCGGCGTAGGAGTCCCGGATGAGCATGAGCTTGGGCGCGTCCGCAGGAGCGACGTTGGATTTAACCACCGTCAGGGGCTTGTTGCCCCCTAAAAAGGCGGCGTACTTGTCCTTTTCCTCTAACTTGGTCAGGTCGTAGAGCTGGCCCTCCGTGGGGTTGTCGTCAAAGTAGTTGGTCACTGTGGCGGCGCTCTGGGGGACATAGAATTCGATGGTGTCCGGCTCTAACCAGCGCACCCCGGAGGAGGAGAAGGTCGTGCCGAAGAACTGGTCGGAGGCCACGGTGGGGTCGAACTCACTCAGGGCCTTGGGAGTGCGGCCCATCCCCTCCATTAAGGCGGCGTAGGCGTAATACGCGCCCAGCGTCGTCCAGTGGTGGTCGGTACGGTAGTAAATGGCCTCGTCCTTATGGGCGTTGAGGGCGGTGTTGGTGTCCAGCCACTTCGGGCCTTGGAGCGCCGCGCCACGGGCGATATACTGCCCCTCGTCGTCGTTGGGTGCGCCCTCGGGGAGGAGGTCGGCCCACACGCTCACCTTGCCGGGAATGAGGGAGAAATAGACCGGCGCGTCGGTGAGGCCCGCCAGCTTCTCCACATAGCCGAAGTTGTCGTCAATGCGCTTTTTGGCC
>CARXAY010000140.1:0-2231 GCA_949093475.1 uncultured Oscillospiraceae bacterium | reverse complement strand
CGGGGGGATCGAAGCGGGAGATCAGGGTATGCTCGTCGCAGATATAGACCCCGTTGTTCTCCCGCTTGCCGGAGGCGTACTCCGCTCCGGCCTTGAGGGCGATCCACTCGTCCCGCAGGACGAACTGGTCGGTGACAAAGGTCTCAAAGCCGGACATAAACGTTCCGGTGGAGAGGGAGTCTGCGGTCAGCTCCGGCATCTGGGCCAAAGCGCGGTTTTCCATGGGGGAGAACTCCTTGGTGGGCGTGACCGCGTTGGCGACGGCGAACACCCCTAAAAAGGCGGCAAACAGGCAGGTGATGAAAATGGCATATTTCTTGGTCATGGTGTCAACCTCCTTAAAATCTGAAGTAGAGGAACGGGTTGTAGGTGGCGTCTACCAGATAGGCCGTACACAGCACCAGCCCGGCCAGCAGCCCCACGGGAAGCAGGACTTTGCCCGCCTGAGACTTGCCAAGCCCCAGATGCTTTTTCGCCAGCTCGGTCACCAGCGGCGTGGCCGCCACAAAGGCGATGAGCAGCACCGGGAGGTAATTACGCAGATAGTAGAGGGTGGTAGCGTTGACCGCGCCGCCCCCGGCAAAGCCGAACATGGCGGCCAGATAGCCGGGCAGGACGGCCATGTCCTCCACGCCGAAAATGGCAAAGCTGACCGTCACCAAAAAGAGGGTGTAGACGTGCTGCGCCCAACCGGGCAGCTTGTCCAACAGCTTGCCTAAGAACAGCCGCTCACAGAGGATGAACACGCCGAAATACAGCCCCCAGAGGACGAAGTTCCAGCTTGCTCCGTGCCAGATCCCGGTCAAGCTCCACACGATCAGCAGGTTGAGGCAGGTGCGCCCCATGCCCCGGCGGCTTCCCCCCAGCGGGAAGTAAACATACTCCCGAAACCAACTGCCCAGAGAGATGTGCCACCGCCGCCAGAACTCGGAAATGCTCTTGGAGATCATGGGGTAGTCGAAGTTTTTCATAAATTCAAAGCCCAGCATCCGGCCCAGCCCGATGGCCATGTCGGAGTACCCGGAGAAGTCGAAGTAAAGCTGGAGCATACAGGTGATCGCGCCCAGCCACGCGCCCACGACGGTGAGACTGCCCAACTCGGTGGCCTTGATGGCATCCCACAGCGAGCCGATGTTGTTGGCAATGAGTACCTTTTTGGCCAAGCCTACCACAAAGGTCTGCACCCCGGAGGCAAACTGCTCCGGGGAGTGGGTGCGGTGTTCCAGCTGGTCGTCCAGATCCTTATACTTGATGATCGGCCCGGCGATGAGCTGGGGAAACAGGGTGACGAACGTGCCGAAGGTGACGATGTTTTTTTGGGCGCGGGCGTCGCCCCGGTACACATCAATGGTGTAGGACATGGTCTGGAAGGTGTAGAAGGAGATGCCGATGGGCAGAGTGAAGGGGATCGACCCGCCCCAAGGTAGGGGAAGACGCTCGATGATGGGCATAAAGCCCAAGCCGATGCCGGCCAGACTTCCGGCGATGAAGTTCCAATACTTGAAGAAGAACAGCAGGGCCAGATTGAAGATCACCGACGACGCCACCGCCATTCGCGCGCCCCTGTCGTTGCCTTTGGCCTTGCAGCGGGTGACCAGCATCCCGTGGGTGTAGTCAATGGCGATGGAGGCGAACATGATGAGGATATAAATAGGTTCGCCCCAGCCGTAGAAAATGAGGTTGACCAGAAGAAGCACGGCGTTGCGGAACTTCAGCGGGGTAATATAATACACCGCCAGCACGATGGGAAGATAGAAAAACAGGAAAAAGGGGGTTGAGAAGACCATAGAACGCCTCCGGACTTACGTTTTCTTTATCTTACGCAATCTTGGAACGCTTTAACCGCTCCGGCGGAATCGGGACACACGCAGAACAGCACCCAGTCCCCTTCGGTGACCAGCTGATAGTTCGCCACATATGCTCCGGTGGCGGGGTACATATCCGCGTCGTCCTGAAGCTGAGAAAGACGGCCCTCACAGGCGGACTTCACCGCGCTGGCCTTGCCCGGTTTGGCACGGGCGATGAAGATCTCCTCAATGTTGGCGCTCAGCTCGGGGATGTAGAGGACATAGTCCTCTAAATCGTCGGCGGAGAGATCATAGAAGTTCTCCAGCACCGAGGATGCGTCCATGGTAGCGGTGGTGTCCCCGGCGGACTTGGCTACCGCGGCGTACACGTTGGCGGCGGAGTTGGCGATGCTGGGGGTGTCGGAGGGTTCAACGGGGTCGGGG
>CARXAY010000139.1 GCA_949093475.1 uncultured Oscillospiraceae bacterium | reverse complement strand
ATCCAGCACTCCCTGCTGGGCGGGGGAAAGCCCCAGCAGCCGGGAGAGAAGGTCGGGGCCCATATCGGACACGGTACACCGCACCGGATGACCCTTTTCCTGATAGATATCCCAGAAGGTGACAGGATAGCCCTTGTAGGCAAAGCAGTCCCGCAGCCCAAACTTGTCGATGCGCTTTTCCATGCCCTCGTTCCGGGCCCCCGGCTCCGCGAGGCCGGATACGTCCCCCTTTACATCGCACAAAAATACGGGAACTCCCGCGTCGGAAAAGGACTCGGCCATCACCTTCATGGTGATGGTCTTGCCCGTGCCGCTCGCTCCGGCGATGAGACCGTGGCGGTTGGCCATTTTGAGGGGCAGGTTCACCCGTCCCCCGTCGCTCAGACCCAGATAGATGCTGCCGTCACTCAGATACATTCTCTCGTCCTCCTTATGTTGATGGGGAATCTTTTTTCAAAATGTTCCGCGGCCCGTGGGCCACGTCCTCCTTCAGCAGCTTATAGCACCCCGCCGCCAGCGGCACGCCCAGCACCATGCCGGCCACGCCGAACATTCCGCCGCCGATGATGACCGCCGCCAGCACCCAGATGCCGGGCAGGCCCAGAGACGTGCCCACCACCTTGGGGTAGATGAGGTTGCCCTCCAACTGCTGCAGGACGTTGAGATAGACGATAAACAGCACCGCCCGCAAAGGGGACACCGTCAAGATCAGCAAAAAGCCCACCGCGCCGCCGATATACGCCCCCGCCACGGGGATCAGCGCGGTGAAGCCCACCGTCGCCCCCACCACGGCGGCGTAGGGGAAGCCCAGCAGCCCCATACCCAGCGCGCACAGGCAGCCCAAGATCACCGCCTCGGTACACTGGCCCACGATATATTTGTGGAAGCACTCCCCCATGATATCCCAGATATGCCGCCCGGTTTTCCGCACCTTTTCCGGCAAATAGCGGCGAAACAGGGTTTTGAACTGCCCCTCCAGCCGCTCCTTGCCCAGCAGGATATACATTCCAAAAATAAAGCCCATGGTCACGGTCACCGTCCATGAGATCACCGAGTTGACGATACCCATCACCCCGTTGGCCACGTTGCCGAAGCCGTGGATGGCGATGTCGATGGCCTTTTGCACCATCTGAGGCCAGTCGATCCCCGCCAGCGCGGCCACCGCCGTGCCCTCCAGCCATTCCACATTGGCCAGCCGTTGGGAAATGTCCGTCAAAACGATGGGCACCTGCGCCGCCAGCACCGTCACACAGGTGACCAGCTCCGGGGCGACGATGACCACGATGATCCCCACCACCGCCGCCAGACTGATGAGGGCCAGCGCAAGGCTCACCCCCCGGCGAAGCTGGCGCATTCCCTTGCGCTCGCTCTTGGGAAAGTGCCGCTCAAAAAAGCTCATGGGGATGTTCACCACATAGGCGATGACGCACCCCAACAAAATGGGCGCGGCCGCCGCCAGCAGGGCCTTCAAAAGCCGCGCCGCCATGGGCCAGTAATGGACGCACAAGAACAGTGCGAAGGCGCTGACCCCCACCCGCAGGCAGGTTTTCCACTCCGGTTTCATAGCCCTCTCCTCCCCTATTTCAAGGCAATTTCAGAAGATCGGCGATCTTGTCACCCTTGGGCATGAGCTTCAGCTCCGAGCGGCTCAAGAGCTTCAAATAGATCACCAAAAACCCGTATACCGCCACGGCGACCACAATGGCCACCAGCACCGACAGGGTGTTGCCCAGCACCATGCTGGCCAGACGGTACGACCCCCACGCCGCCACGCCCATGACGGCGGTAGCCAGCGCCGGGCCGAAGAACAGCCGGAAAAACCGGGGCGGCCGGGGCGTCAAACGGCGGATGAGATAAAAGTCCACCGCCGCCGCGATGGTAAAGCAGCAAAGCGTCCCGATGGGCGAGCCGTGGATGTTGATGGAGGGAACGGCCACCAAATTGTAGTCGATGAGGAGCATGGCGCTCCCCGCCGCCGCCGTCACGGCGATGGGCAGGCGTTCGTAGCCGTAGGTTTGAAGCACCGCGTTGGACACCGACATCATGCACACGCAGATGGACGCGATGCCCAGCACCGCCAGCAAAGAGCCGGACAGCGCCGGGTCTCTGGGGTCGAAGATCATTCGGGCGATGGGCTCGGCCAGCACGCTCATCCCCACCCCCATGGGGAACACCAGCAGGGCGGTGACGTGGAAGGCCGCCTTCACCACCCGGCCCGCCTCCTTTTGCTGCTCCCGGACAATGGCCGCCGAAACATGGGGAATGATGGACGCGGTGATGGCAATGATGAAAGCCGAGGGCAGGTTGTAGATGGTCTGCACCCCGGAATACGCGCCGTAGAGGAGGCGGGATTCTCCCTCCGCCATGCCGAGGGCGTTTTGGAGCTGCCCCTGAACCACAGAGGAGTCAATGAGGTTGATGATGGACATGGCCGCCGAGGTGAGGGTGATGGGCACGGCGATGGCCAGCAGCTCCCGCAGGATATCCCCCGGGCCGGACACCTCCTCCGCCGGGTCGATGGCGGGCCGGGAGCGGGCGTATTGGACGACCATAAAGAGCAGGGCCAGCGCCGAGCCGATGGTCACGCCCAAAATGGCGTAGGCGGCGCATACGCCCTCCTCCTTCCCCGCCTGAACCGCCAGATAAGCCAGCGGCAGGCCGATGAGCAGCTTGCCCAGCGCCTCGATGACCTGACTGGCGGCGGAGGGCACCATGTAGGCGTGGCCCTGAAAGTAACCCCGGAAGGAGGACAGCGCGCTGACGCACACCACCGCCGGAGCTAAGTACCGAATGGCCGTGGCGGCCTGCGTATCGTGGAGCAGACCGGCCAAAAAGTGACTGCCGAAAAACATCAGCAAAAACGAGGCGAAGCCCAGCGTCAAAAACACCGCCAGCGACACCCGGAAGATGCGCTGCACCTGCCGTTCCTTGCCCACGGCGTGGTTCGCCGCCACCATTTTGGACAAAGCCACGGGCAGGCCCGCGGTAGACACGGTGAGCAGCACCGCGTAAATGTTATAGGCGTTGGTAAAATCCGCATAGCTGGCCTCGCCCAGTATACGGACGATGGGGATCTTGAAAAACGCCCCGATGACCTTGACGAGGGCGATCCCCGCCGCCAAGATGGCCGCGCCGCCAAAGAAGCTGTTTTGTCTCGTCTGTTCCCGACTCATAGCGGCCCTCCCCTTTCTTCGTCTATTTTACGCCGAAAAACTGCTCATACCACTCCAAGAAGCAATACACCGTAAAAATGCGCTTCATGCCGCCGTTGTGTCCCGCCTTGTGGTCGTCCAGCAGGGCCAAAAGGGCGTCTTGGTTGAAATACTTCGCCGCCGTCTCGCTCTCGAACCGTGCGCGGACACGGCCATAGAACTCGTCCCGGCGCAGCCAGTCGTTCAGCGGGGTGATAAAGCCGATCTTGGGCATTTTCGCCGACTTCTCCGGCAGCACCTTTCCCGCCGCCCGCCGGAGGGCCACCTTGGTCATCCCCTTCTCCACCCGGTACTTGGACGGGATGGCGGTGGCGACCTTCAGCATCTCCTTATCCAAGAAGGGTACACGCAGCTCCAGCGACGCGGCCATAGACATCTTATCCGCCTTTTGGAGAATATCGTAGGGCAGCCACGCGCGCATATCCGCATACTGCATCCGCGTGACCTCGTCCTCACCGGCGGCGGCGTCGAAGTAGGGCTTGGTCAGGGAGTCCGGCGGGATCTTTTCATACCCCTCATGGAGATACTTGGGAAGCTCGGAATACTGGAAGTTATAATTGTTGCGGATATACCGCTTTTCCAAGGGAAGCCGCCCCCGGGTGAGGAAACGCTGGCCGTGGAATTTGGGCAGCTTGGCGGCGACGCCCCCCGCCAGATCCCGCAGGGGCTTGGGGACTTTCATGTATTTCTCGAAATCCAGACATTCAATATAGTAATTGTATCCGCCGAACAGCTCATCCGCCCCCTCGCCGGACAGCACCACCGTCACATACCGGCTGGCCATCTGGGTCAGGTAATAGAGGGGTACGGCGGAGGGGTTGGGCAGGGGCTCGTCCATATGGTACTGCACCTTGGGCACGGCGTCGAAAAAGTCTTGGGCGGTGATGGTGCGGGTGATGCACTCCACCCCGATCTTCTCCGCCAGCTCGGTGGCGTGGGAAAGCTCGCTGTACTGCTCCTCGGCGTAGCCGATGGAGAAGGCGCGCACGGGCATATCGTCCCGCAAAAGGCGGGTGACGTAGGAGGAGTCCACCCCGGAGCTTAAAAAGCACCCCACCTCCACATCGGCAATGCGGTGGGCGCGGCAGGAACCCCGGAAGGTCTCCTCAATGAGGTTCTCCCACTCCTCCATGGTCTTGGT
>CARXAY010000138.1:2504-4358 GCA_949093475.1 uncultured Oscillospiraceae bacterium | reverse complement strand
CGACACTTGACGAGCTCCCGGGCCTCCAGGGCCTCGTCGGCCTGGCGGATCAGGTCGCCGCCAATGTTCCCCTTGCCGATGTGGACGATGGGCTCCAGGGGATTTGCCATGGCCCGCAGCTGGGCGCGCTGTTTACTGGTGAGTTCCATTGAGATACCCCTCCAATTCCGCCTTGAACTTCGCAAGAGCCTTGCCCCGGTGGGAAACCTGATTCTTTTCCTCCGCCGTCATCTGGGCGTAGGTTTTCCGCAGCTCAGGCACAAAAAACACCGGGTCATAACCAAAACCGTTTTCCCCCTGAGGTGCATAGGCGATCGAACCGGGGCACTCACCCCGGGCGGTGAGAACATCGCCGCTGGGAAAGGCACAGCAGATGGCGCTGACAAACTTGGCCCGGCGGTCAAGCTGGCCGCGCAGGCCGGAAAGCACCAACTCGTAGCGGTCTACGTCATCCAGCCCTTCCCCGCCGTAGCGGGCAGAATAAACGCCGGGCGCGCCGCCCAGTGCGTCCACACACAGACCAGAATCGTCGGCAATGGCTGGAAGACCGGATGCCTTCATCACGGCGGTGGCCTTCAAAGCGGCATTTTCTTCAAAGGTCTCCCCGGTCTCCTCCACCTCCAGATCGACGCCCACGTCGCTTTCCAAGACGACTTCCACGCCCAAATCCCCCAAAATCGCCTGAAGCTCAGTGATCTTGTGCGGGTTTTTGCTGGCCAAGACGAATTTCATCCTTCTTCCTCCTTAAAAGCCCAGCGCGGCGCGCTGAAGTTCGCGAATTTCAGCCAACCCCTTGGCGCACAACTTTAACAGCGTTTGCTGTTCTTCCATGGTAAAAGCGCGGCCCTCACCGGTGCCTTGAACCTCTACCAGTTCTCCCTCCCCTGTCATCACGCAGTTGAAGTCCACCTGAGCGGAAGAGTCCTCCTCGTAGCAGAGGTCAAGAAGAGCTTCTTCTCCCACGATGCCGGCGGAGATCGCGGCCACAGAGGTTTTTAGGGGCAACTTGGGAAGCACGCCGTCCTTGACCAGCCGTTGGAGGGCCAGAGCGAGGGCCACATAGCCGCCGGTGACGCTGGCAGTTCTTGTGCCACCGTCCCCTTGCAGCACGTCGCAGTCGATGGTGACGGTGCGCGGGCCAAGGGCGTCCATATCCACACAGGCCCTCAGAGAGCGGCCCACCAGACGCTGGATCTCCGCGCTTCTGGGGGACAGCTTGAGCTTGGCGATGTCCCGGCGGGAACGCTCCCGGTTGGCCCGGGGGAGCATGGAGTATTCCGCCGTCACCCAGCCCGAGCCCTCCGCCACGTGTGGTGGGGCTTTTTCCTCCACCGACGCGGCGCAGAGAACGCGGGTATTGCCACAGGTGATCAGACAAGAGCCCTCGGCAAAATTCAAATAGTTGGGAGTGATGATAATGGGCCGAAGCTGATCGTTTGCGCGGCCGTCGATGCGGGACATGGTCATTCCTCCTTAAATCAAGGCTTTGGCAAAGGCGTCGGGATCGAAGGGCATCAAATCGTCCACCCCTTCGCCCACGCCGATATACTTGACGGGCAGGCCCATCTGACGAGCAATGGCAACCACGATGCCGCCCTTGGCAGTGCCGTCCAGCTTGGTGAGAACAATGCCGGTGATGCCGGCGGCTTCCTTGAACTGCTGGGCCTGAATAAGACCGTTTTGGCCGGTGGTGGCGTCCAGCACCAGCAGGGTCTCCCGGCTGGAATCGGGACATTCCCGGTCTACCACACGGCTGATTTTGTTCAGCTCATTCATCAGGTTTTGCTTGTTGTGAAGCCGCCCGGCAGTGTCCACCAAAACGGCGTCACAGCCCCGGGCCTTGGCGGCGGAGAG
>CARXAY010000138.1:0-2494 GCA_949093475.1 uncultured Oscillospiraceae bacterium | reverse complement strand
CTCCACACCCGCCCGCTCCGACCAGATAGTGAGCTGGTCGGCGGCGGCGGCGCGGAAGGTGTCCCCCGCGCAGAGCAGCACCTTCTTGCCCTCCTCCTTCAACCGGGAGGCCAGCTTGCCGATGGTTGTGGTTTTGCCGACCCCGTTGACGCCAATGAACAGCACTACAGCAGGGGTGGAGGACAAGTCCAGCACCCCGTCGCCCACCAACAGCATCCGGGCAATGATCCCCTGAAGGGCCTCCCGCGCGGAGTGGGCGTCCTTGAACTTTTCCTCCTTGGCTTGGGCGCGCAGAGCGTCCACCACCTCCAGCGCGGTGTCCACCCCCATGTCGGAGAGGATCAACGTCTCCTCCAGCTCGTCGTAGAAGTCGTCGTTCAGCTCCCCAGCGAAGAGCTGGTCAAAGGAGTGGCCGATGTTTTCGGTGGTGCGCTTCAAGCCCTGCTTGATCTTTTCAAAAAAGCCCATTCTTATTCCTCCAAGTCCTAGAAATCGCCATGATCCTCCCAAAAGACACGCTTGCCGCACTCTCGACAATAGTCGCCATCCTTTTGACCGCGGCCAAGAAAGCACCCACAGTGGGGACAGCGCCACCATCTAAAGGTCAAAACAAGCGCCCAAATGAGGAACGCCCACGAGGAAATCATTAACACAAGCCCAGTATTCCCGATATCAACGAACAGGGGAAAAGAAAGTGCCAGCACACAGCCGATTGCGTAAAGCGCCCAAATAATATGGAGCTTTTTTCGCAAGGTCAACTCCTTCAGCCACTTCCCCATCACATCCCCAGCTCCTTCTCCACGTCGTTAAGTTTGAGGGACAGCAGGCGGGACACGCCCTTCTCCTGCATGGTGACGCCGTAGAGTACGTCAGCCTCCTCCATGGTGCCACGGCGGTGGGTGATGACGATGAACTGGGTCTTGTCCGACATCTGGCGCATATAATTGGCGTAGCGCACCACGTTGGCGTCGTCCAGCGCGGCCTCGATCTCGTCCATGACACAGAAGGGCGTGGGCCGCACCTTGAGGATGGAGAAGTAAAGGGCGATGGCCACAAAGGCCCGTTCGCCGCCGGACAAAAGGGTGATGGTTTTTAATGCCTTGCCGGGAGGTTGGGCGCGGATCTCAATGCCGCAGTTCAAAATGTCGTCGGGGTCTTCCAGCTCCAAGGTAGCCCTGCCGCCGCCAAACAACTCCAAGAAAGTCTGGGAGAAGGTCTCGGCAATGCGCTTGAATTGCTCGGCGAAGATGGTCTTCATCTCCTGCGTGATCTGGGAGATGATCTCCTCCAGTTCCTTTTTGGACTTGGTCACGTCGTCGCGCTGCTCGGTGAAGTAGGTGTAACGCTCGTTGACCCGCTGATATTCCTCGATGGAGTCCAGATTGATGTTGCCCAGAGCGGAGATGGAGCGCTTCAACTCAGAGATGCGCTTCTGCGCCGCGCGCAAATCCTCAATGGGAATCTGCTGGGCCTTGGCGGCTTCGTGGGAAAGCTCGTAGCTGTCCCACAGCTTGTCCAGCAATGCCTTTTCCTCCATGGCGGCGGACAGCTTCTTCTGCTCCAATACAGACACCTGCCGCTCCATGCTCTGGAGTTGGCTGGCCTTGTCCCGGCTCTCCTTATCCGATTGGTTGCGCTGACCCTCCAGAGCCAGCTTTTCCTCCGCCAGCTTACGGATGCGCTCGTGTTTTTCTTGACTGCCGCTGCGGATAGCCTGAAGCTGGCCCTCCTTGTCGGCGATCTCCTGCTGATGAACTTTATTCTTTTCCTCAAAGTCGGCGATCATCTGGAGCCGCTGCTGACGGTCTCCGGCGATATCCCGGTGGAGGGCTTCCAACTGGGCCAGCGCAGTCTCAGACGCGGCCTTCTCCCCTTCCAGCGCGGCGATCTGGGCGTTGCCCTCGGCGATCTGACGGCTCAGCTCCGCCAGCGTCTGCTGGAGCTGGGTCTGCCCTTGTGCCTTGCTCTCCGCCTGCGCCTGAAAGGCAGCGGCAGCGCCCTCCAGTGTTTCAATGCGTTTTTGCGCCTCCTGCGTGTCGCTCTGGGTTTTGGCGCTGCGCTGCTGGATCTGGGTCAGCTCTCCTTGCAGCTCGTTTTGGTGTGCCTCTGCTTCGGTCAACACCCGCTGGGCGTTTTCCAGACGCTCGGAAAGCTGCAAAATGGCGTTTTCGTGAAGCCGCTCCTGAGAACGGGCCGTGTCCAGCTCGTAGGCTGCGGCGGTATGCTCCCGGTTGGCTTCCTCCAAGGTTTTCGCGCTCTGACGGAGCTTTTCTTCCAGCTCGCTCATTTGCGCGTTGAGGCGCTCCAATTCGTTGGCTCGGCTCAAAATGCCCGCGCTGCGGGACACCGAACCGCCGGTCATAGAACCGCCGGGGTTGACCACCTGACCGTCCAGAGTGACGATCTTGAAGCGGTAGCCGTACTTGCGGGCCATCGCGATCGCCTTGTCCAGATCCTCTGCGATCACGATACCACCCAACAGGCTGGAAAACAC
>CARXAY010000137.1 GCA_949093475.1 uncultured Oscillospiraceae bacterium | reverse complement strand
GTATCTTCGACACTCTGAGCGAGGAGTATCAGACCGCCTATCTGGAAAGCGGCGTGGCCATGCTGGAGGCGACCTTCGCCCCTCCCGCCGATGCGCCGCAAGAGGTCGACCCTGAGCTTCAAGCCGCGCTGGACGAGCAGGAGCAGATGTTTACCGACATGATGACCGCGTGGCAGACCGCCAATCTGGCGCTGTTCAACAGGATCTATGACAAGACGGCCATCGTCAACTCCGACGACGAGCTGAACGCCCGCCTCTTTACCGACCGCGACCCCGGCATGGTGGAGGTCGCCAAGAGCTATCTGGAGAAGGAAGGCAAGAACACCGCCTTTTTGGCCTTTGGGGCGGGCCATATGGTCGCCCCCGGCGGCATCGTGCCCGAGCTGATGGGCATGGGCTATGCCGTGGAGCAGGTGGTGGACTATCAGGCCGTGCCCCCCACCCCCACAATGTCTGAACCTACCACCATCACCATGACCTTTGCGGGGGACACGATGCTGGCGACCTACCCAAACACCACCACCGCGACCAACTTCAACGGCTATCTGGCCGCCAAAGACCCCAGTTACTTTCTGGCCGGAGTGAAGGACGTGTTTGAAGGGGACGACTTTACGGTGGTCAATTTGGAATGTACCCTTTCCGACCGGGCGCTGAAGCCCACGGAGAAAAATTATACGCCGGCCTATTGGTACAAGGGCGCGGCGGACAACGCCAACATTCTGGCCGCAGGGGGCGTGGAGGTGGTGTCCTTATCCAACAACCACACTGAGGACTACGGCGCGGAGGGCCTTGCGGACACCAAGGCCGCCGTGGAAGCCGCAGGGCTGAAATGGGGCAACCGGGATCAGACCGTGTATCTGGAAAAGGACGGCTACCGGATCGCCGTGGTCTGCGGCGGGCTGTGGAACGCCACCAACCAGCTGAACCTCATCCGCCAACGGCTGGAGGCCGCCGCGGAGCGCTCCGATTTTCAGGTGGTGGTGTTCCACGGCGGAGAGGAGCGCGAGCACGCCCCGGAAAGCTGGCAGAAAACGGCCGCCCACGCGCTGGTGGACGCCGGGGCTGATCTGGTAGTGGGGAGTCATGCCCACGTACTCCAGCCCAAGGAGACCTATCATGGGGTGGACATTCTCTACTCGCTGGGCAACTTCTGCTACGGCGGCTCTGCCCGCCCGGAAAACGCCACCGCCCTCTATCAGCTGAGGCTGACGGTGGAGGACGGCAAGCTCACCGCCAAGGAGGGGACGATCATCCCCTGCTATGTCTACACGGGCACACGCAACAACTTCCAGCCCGCCGTCATGGCCGATTCCCCGGAAAAGCAGGCCGTGCTGGACTTTATGAATGGGCTGCGGAAGAGCCCGGTTTAAGCCCAACAGCAAAAAAACACCGTCTGCCATCACTGGCAGGCGGTGTCTTTTTGACCGATAGAACATCCGGGGGGCACCCGCGAGAGCGGGGACGCGCCGGCAGGCGCGTAAATTTCACGCGCCAGCGTGGAATTTGCGGAGGGGCGGGTTCGCCGCCCCGAGCATTTTTATAATTCCAAGTCGTCGTCGGCGTCGTCCAGACCGATCTCCGCGTCCATGGCGGCGAGATCGGCGTCGCCCAGATTGGCGGCGGACTTGATGTCGGTAATGCGCTCGTCGTTGTAGGCAATGCGCTCCTTGCTCTCCACGATCTTGGCGCACAGCGCGGCGTAGGCGGGATCGGGATCCATGCCGTGCTGGGCGAAGTAGAGCTTGCCGATCTCAGTATAAGCCTTGCGGATGGCGTCGGCCTCGGTGGCGTTGTTCACCTTCAGCTTGCCGATCTCCATCAGCTCCTTGGCCTTGGACACGCCGCCCTGCGCCAGCTCGGTCACGCGGTTTTTCAATGTTTCAAAATCCATGGGTCAAACCTCCCTGTTCAATTTGTTCGGGCTATCTTACGCTGTTATTGTACTATGTGTTCCCCGAAGATACAAGAGAAAAGAGGGAAAATTAATTCCCTTTCAAGTAAACTTTAATGTTCTTCCTCCCCATCGGGGAGGGGGAAGGTGACCACGAAGGACGTGCCCGGCCCGTCCTCCCGGGCGCGGGCCTCCACCGTGCCGCCGTGGGCGCGGACGGTGTCCCGGACGATGGACAGCCCAAGGCCCGTGCCGCCGGCGGCGCGGGAGCGGGCCTTGTCCACCCGGTAGAACCGCTCGAAAATACGGGCCAGATCTTCCTCGGGAACACCCACCCCCGTGTCCTCCACCTTGAGTACCGTCCCCGCCCGCGTCCCGGCAAGGGTGACGGTGACCGTGCCGCCGGGGAGGTTGTATTTCACCGCGTTTTCCATGAGGTTGAAGGCGATCTGATAGAGGTCGTCCTCGTCGCAGGGGGCGGTGCAGTCCTCCTCCAGACGATATGCCAGCGTGACCTCGCTCTGGGCGGCCAGCGGCTCGAGCATATGCCCCGCCCGGCGGATGACGGGCGCGACGGGGGTGGGATCGGACGGCTCGGCGGTTCGGCGGTCGGCGGAATCCATGCGGGTGAGGGTGAGGAGCTTTTCGGTGATGCGGGTGAGCCGCTCCGCCTCCTGATTCACATCGCCGATGAACTCCCGCATGGTGCTTTCCTCCATGTGGTCGGCCTGAAGGATGGAATCGGTGAGCAGGCGAATGGAGGCCAGAGGGGTTTTCAGCTCGTGGGACGCGTCGGAGACGAACCGCCGCCGCACCTCCTCGGTGGTCTGCAGGCGGGTGGTGAGCTGGTTGAACTCCTGACCCAGCTGGGCCAGCTCATCGTGGCCGGAGGTCTTGACCCGGTGGGAGTATTCTCCCTCCCGCACGGTGCGGATGCCCTGTAAAAGCCGCCCGATGCGGCGGGTGAGGGCGCGGGAGAGAAGAAGGCTGACGGCGATGGCGATGGCACACACCACCAGAGAGATGCTGCGCAGGTTGCGCTGTAGCTCCAGCAGCAGCGTGCCCTGATCGGTGTCGTATTCAAAGAGGGCCACGCCGCCCACCACCTGTCCCGCGATGGTGACGGGCGCAGCTGCGCGGCTCTGGAACGCGCCGTCCTGAAAGGCGGGGTGGAGTACGTCCACGCCGTGGGTCAGGGCGGTCTCTAACTCCGGCCAGTCGCAGCGCGTGCCGATGGACTGGGCGGAGCGGTCGGTGTCGTATACCACAACGCCCTGAGGATCGGTGACGATCACTTGGGTGAGGTTTTGGAAGGAGAGCTGCTCCATGAGCTGCCCCGCGCCTGCCTGCGTGACCTCCTCCAGCCCGGCCAGACCGGAGGACAGGAGGGACGCCTGACTTTGCAGGGTGTCCCGCTTGCTGCGGAAGATCAGCTCCTGAGAGGAGAGGACGGGGTAGGTGTTGAGAAAGAGCAGCACCGCCGCGATGAGGGCGGCATAGGCGACGGCGAACTTGGCTTGCAGCCCGATGTGCGGCCGCCGGGCGGCTTTCTGCCCGGCGTCAGTCATTTTTGAGGTAATAGCCCACACCCCACTTCGTCAGGATCAGCTCCGGGTTGGCGCTGTCCCGCTCTAACTTCTCCCGCAGGCGGCGGATGTGAACGTCCACGGTGCGCTCCTCCCCGGCGTACTCATAGCCCCAGACCAGATCCAGCAGGGCCGAGCGGGAATAGACCTTGCCGGGGTTGTTCATCAAAAGCTCCATGAGGTCAAACTCCTTGGCGGTCAGCTCCACCTCGTCGCCGTCCCGCCAGACCGCCCGCTGGGCGGCATCCAGCGAAATGTGTCCCCGCACCAGCCGCTCCTCCCGGCCCTTGTCCTGCCGCTGGGACGCGCCCCGGCGGAGGATGGCCCGGATGCGGGCTTTCAGCTCCAACAGGTTGAAGGGCTTGGTGATGTAGTCGTCCGCGCCCCCTTCCAACCCCTGAACCTTGTCGGAAAGCTCCCCCTTGGCGGTGAGCATGATGATGGGCACGTTGGAAAACTCCCGAATGGCAAGGCACGCCTGCAAGCCGTCCAGCTTGGGCATCATCAGGTCGAGAATGATGAGGTCGAAATCCCCGGCCTTGGCAAGCTCCACGGCCCGCTGGCCGTCATAGCCCACCTCCACCTCGTAGCCCTCGTTTTCCAGATTGAACTTGATGCCCTTGACCAGCACCTGCTCGTCGTCAACCACAAGAATTTTCATGGCGTCTGCCCTCCTTCGGGGGTGGTTACGGTGACGTAAGGCTCTAACTGCTGAAAAATACCCTCGCCCACGCCCTTGACATTCATCACATCCTCAATGCGGGTGAACGGGCCGTGGGCGGCGCGGTAGTCCAGAATGGCTTGGGCGCGGGTCTCTCCCACCCCGGGCAGACCGGTGAGGTCGTCCAGCGTGGCGGTGTTCAGATCCAACAGCACGTCGGTCACAAAGAC
>CARXAY010000136.1 GCA_949093475.1 uncultured Oscillospiraceae bacterium | reverse complement strand
ACCGTGTGCCATGTGGTCAGCCCCCGGTTGTTGAGGGGGATGTGCAGGGCGGTCACGTCGCTGTACCCGGAGAAAAACTTCCCCGTGGCGGCCATGGCGTCCAGATCCAGCATGGGGAGCAGCCGCCCCGCGCCGTATCCGCCCCGGATGGACAAGACCCCGCGGATGGCGGGGTCAAGAAATGCGTCCATCACGTCCTTCGCCCGCTGGGCGTCGGTTGCGGCAAAATTGCCATGTCGGTTTACATAATAACAAGTCGGGTAGACCACAGGGTTCAGCCCCAGCGCCTTCACCGCGGCCACCGCAGGCCTCAACCGCTCTTCCGGAACGGCAGAGGAGGCGCACACCAGAGCGATCTTGTCTCCCGGACGCAGATGTGGAGTTGACATAATTATTTCCCTGCTTTCTTGCGGTAGCCGTCCAGCTCCCGCTCGTTGGCCAGCACAAAATGTCCCGGCTCAAACTCCGTCCAAGCGGGCTTCTCCTTCTCGTAATGGTGGCAGGACGGGTCATAGACCACCAGCTTTTTATCCCGCTCCCGCACGGGATCGGGCATGGGAATGGCGGAGAGGAGGGCGTTGGTATAGGGGTGGAGGGGGTTGGTAAAGAGCTGCTCGCTGGAGGCCAGCTCCATGAGCTGCCCTTTATAGATGACCCCGATGCGGTCGGAGATGAAGCGCACCACCGAAAGGTCGTGGGCGATGAACAGATAGGTCAGTCCCCGCTCCTTCTGGAGCTTGGACATGAGGTTCAAGACCTGCGCGCGGATGGACACGTCCAGCGCGGAGATGGGCTCGTCGGCGATGATAAACTCCGGCTCCATAATGAGGGCGCGGGCAATGCCGATGCGCTGGCGCTGGCCGCCGGAGAACTCGTGGGGGAAGCGGCTGGCAAATTCGGGCAGCAGTCCCACATCCTCCAGCGCGCGGGCCACCTTCTCCTCCCGCTCCTCGCGGGTCAGGTTGCGGCCCAGATTCAAAAGGCCCTCGGAGACGATGTAGTCCACCTTGGCCCGCTCGTTCAGCGACGCCATAGGGTCTTGGAAGATCATTTGAATTTTGCGGGTGAGGGCTTTGTCCTCTTCGGCGGAGATCTTTCCCGAAATGCGCTTGCCCTGATACCGCACCTCGCCCCCGGCCACGGGGTTGACCCGGATGATGGCCCGGCCGATGGTGGTCTTGCCCGAGCCGGACTCCCCTACCAGACCGAAGGTTTCCCCTTTGTTGATATGGAAGGTCACCCCGCGCACCGCGTGGAAGGGGTGGCGGTGAGAGCCGAAGTCCACCCGCAGGTCGTCTACCTCCACGAGGGGCTGATTGGTCACATTGGGTTCACTGGACACGGAGGCTCACCCCCTCTTCTTTCAGATGACGGATGCGCTCCGGGGCTTCCACCTTGGGGGCGCGGGGATCAAGAAGCCACGTGCGGGCCTTGTGGGTGGGGCTGACCTCAAAGAAGGGCGGACGCTCCACAAAGTCGATGTTCAGCGCCTTGGGGTTGCGAGGGGCGAAGGCGTCCCCTTGGATGTCCATAAAGAGGTTGGGGGGCGTGCCCTCAATGGCGTACAGCGGCTCGCCCTTCACCCCCAGCTGAGGCAGGGAGGACAGCAGCGCCCATGTGTACGGGTGCTTGGGGTCGTAAAAGACCTCCTCGCACTTGCCGATCTCCACGATATCCCCGGCGTACATGACCGCAATGCGGTCGGCCACGTTGGCTACCACCCCTAAATCGTGGGTGATATAGATGGTGGTCAGCTTATATTTCTTTTGCAGCTCCTTAATGAGGCCCAAGATCTGGGCCTGAATGGTCACGTCCAGCGCAGTGGTGGGTTCGTCGCAAATCAGCACCTGAGGCTTGCAGGCGATGGCGATGGCAATGACCACCCGCTGGCGCATCCCGCCGGAAAACTCATGGGGGTACTGGCGGAAGCGGCGTTCCGGGTCATCGATGCCCACGTCCCGGAGAGCCTCCACCGCGGCGGCGTGGGCGGCCTTCCCCTTCAGCCCCTGATGAAGCTCCACTGCCTCTTGGATCTGCCAGCCTACGGTTTTCAGGGGGTTCAGGGAGGTCATGGGGTCTTGCATAACCATGGCGATCTCCTTGCCCCGGATCTTGCGCCACTGGGCTTCGGTTTTCAGCGCCAGCAAATCCTGATCCTTATACCGCAGCTCCCCGCCGGTGATGGCGCCGTTGGCGTCAGTGAGCCCCATAAAGGTCTTGGTGAACACGCTTTTTCCCGAGCCGGACTCCCCTACGATAGCCAGAGCTTCCCCTTTGTAAACGTCCAGAGAGATGCCCCGCAGAGCGGTCATCACCTTGCCCCGGAGGGTGAATTTCAGCTCCAAGTCCTTGGCGGACAAAATCGGCTTTTCGTCCATGGTTTTGCCCTCCTTAGTTGACATGGTTCTTGGGGTCGGCGGCGTCGGCAAAGGCGTTACCGATGACGTAGAAGGAGATGGTGATGACCGCCAGCACTACCACCGGGAAGAAAAGCTGATACCGGAGGGAAGCGCTGCTCATCACCTTGCGGCCCGCCTCCACCAGCGTACCCAGCGTGGGGGTCTCCAGCGGAACGCCCAGCCCGATATAGGTGATGAACACCTCGTTGCTGATGGCGGCGGGAATGGCCAGCGCCATGCGCATGGTGATGATGCTCACCAGATAGGGCAGCAGGTTTTTCACCATGATGCGCCAAGGCGGCGTGCCCAGACAGCGGGACGCCAGATTGTAGTCCCGGTCGCGGATAATGACCACCTGATTGCGGACGAACCGGGCGGTGGCCAGCCACGAGGTCAGGCACATGGCAAAGATCATCGTACCCATGCCGGGGCGGAGGATATAGGAGATGATGACCACGATGAGGGTCTGGGGGACGTTGTCAAAGACGTTGTAAAGCTCGGTGAAGAAAAAGTCCAGCTTGCGGACATAGCCCCACAAAACGCCCACCAAAATGCCGAGGATCGCGTCCACACAGGCCACGGCGAAGCCAATGAACAGGCTGTTGCGCGTACCCTCCCAGATCTGACTCCACAGATCCTGCCCGATGGCGTTCGTACCGAACCAGTACTCCTTCCCCGGCTTGATGTCCCGGGAGAGGTCGACCTTCACGACGGGGTTTCCGTTCTCGTCCAGCTTGGGCTGGCGGGTAAAGAGGTCGATCTGTACCTGTTCGGAATAGTAGATGGTGTTGGGCTCTTTGTCATAGGGCAGCAGCGGCTCTACAAAGGTAAAGAGCAGCGTGGCGACGATGATGAACAAAAAGAACATAGCCACGGCGTTCTTGCGGAAGGCCCGGATGGTCGAGCGCCAGTAGGAGTACCCGGAGTAACCGCCCCGCTCCCCTGCATTTGGGTCGTAGGGGGCGAAGGAAAACAGCTCCTTTTCGTCCACAGCCTTGGCGTGGTCATGGAGGTGCGCCGCCAGTTCCTCGGTCTTGCGGTCTTTGAAGCGAAACAGAGCCATCAGCGGTCACCTTCTTTCTTGCCCAGAGCAATGCGGGGATCAAGGAGGGCCATAAAGAGGTCGCCCACCAGCAGGCCCAGAATGGAGATGGCGGCGTAAATCAGCACCAGCGCCTGAACCAGCGTGTTGTCCTGCCGCTGGATGGCCTGAACCAGCAGCCCGCCCATGCCGGGGATGGAGTAGAGGCTTTCCACATACAGCGACCCCATCAGGGTGAGGATAATGGAGGTGGGGATGAACTGAGCCAGCGGAACGATGGCGTTGCGGAACACATGGGCGCTGAAAATTTTCCCGCCGGACACGCCCTTGGCCCGGGCCAGCTTCACGTAGTCCTTGTTGTTCTCGTCCACCATGTACCGCCTGAGCCACATGGCATAATAGGCAATGTTGCCCAGCGCCAGAGAGAAGATGGGCAAGATCCACGTCACCGGCTTGTCCGCGTGGAAGAACATCTCAAAGCCGCCGGGGAGCTTAGAGCCGTAAAACTGGATGAGCAAATGATAAATGGCGGCGGGGATGCCCTCAATGATGACCACAAACACCGTACCCAGCTTGTCACCGATCTTGAACCGGGTACGGGTGGAGCGGGCCATCAGGATGCCCAGAGGCAGGCCCAGCAGCAGGGCGAAGCCCAGAGAGATCAGCCCCATCCGCAGGGACACGGGAACCTTGTCCGCGATGATGTCCAGCACCGGGCGGCCCACCGCGTACTTGTGGCTCACCCCCCAGTCGCCCTTGAACACGCCCTTCCAGAAGTTCAGCATCTGCACCGGGAGGGGGTCTTTCAGACCGAGCTGCCGCAGCCCCACGTTGATCTGGGCGGCGGAGAGCTTCTCGAAGTTTTCAAAATATCCCTCGATGGGCATGAGACGCAAGAGGGAAAAAACGATGGTGATGATGATGAGCAATGTCAACAG
>CARXAY010000135.1 GCA_949093475.1 uncultured Oscillospiraceae bacterium | reverse complement strand
GGTTTACCATTACCACCGAGGCCTGCACCCAGTACTATGAGGACGGCCGCCAGATCAACGCCGACATTCAGGCGGAGATCATGCGGAACATCGATATGCTGGAGGAGCTGACCGGCAAGAAGTTCGGCGACCATGAGAACCCCCTTCTGGTCTCCGTCCGCTCCGGCGCCCGGGCCTCCATGCCCGGCATGATGGACACCATCCTCAACCTCGGCCTCAACGAGGAGGTGGTGGAGGTCATGGCCCGCAAGTCGGGCAATCCCCGCTGGGCTTGGGACTGCTACCGCCGCTTCATCCAGATGTACTCCGACGTGGTCATGGAGGTGGGCAAGAAGTACTTCGAGCAGCTCATCGACCAGATGAAGGAGCGCAAGGGCGTGACGCAGGACGTGGAGCTGACCGCCGACGACCTCAAGGAGCTGGCAAGCCAGTTCAAGGCCGAGTATAAGGCCAAGATCGGCGCGGACTTCCCCAGCGACCCCAAGGAGCAGCTCATGGGCGCCATCAAGGCGGTGTTCCGCTCTTGGGACAACCCCCGCGCCAACGTCTACCGCCGGGATAACGACATTCCCTACTCTTGGGGCACCGCCGTCAACGTCCAGTCCATGGCCTTCGGCAACATGGGCGACAACTGCGGCACCGGCGTGGCCTTTACCCGCGATCCTGCCACAGGCGAGAAGAAATTGTTTGGTGAGTTCCTCACCAACGCCCAAGGGGAGGACGTGGTGGCCGGCGTGCGCACCCCCATGCCCATCGCCGAGATGGCGGAGAAGTTCCCGGAGGCCTTCGCCCAGTTCGAGCAGGTGTGCAAGACGCTGGAGGATCACTACCGGGATATGCAGGACATGGAGTTCACCGTGGAGGACGGCAAGCTCTTCATGCTCCAGACCCGCAACGGCAAGCGCACCGCCGCCGCCGCGCTGAAGATCGCCTGCGATCTGGTGGACGAGGGCATGATCGACGAGAAGAAGGCCGTGGCCATGATCGACCCCCGCAATCTGGACACCCTCCTCCATCCCCAGTTTGACCAGAAGGCCCTGAAGGAGACCCCCGTCATCGGCCGGGCGCTGGGGGCGTCCCCCGGCGCGGCCTGCGGCAAGATCGTCTTTTCCGCCGAGGACGCCAAGGAGTGGGCCGGGCGCGGCGAGAAGGTGGTTCTGGTGCGGCTGGAGACCTCCCCGGAGGACATCGAGGGCATGAAGGCCGCGCAGGGCATCCTCACCGTTCGCGGCGGCATGACCTCCCACGCCGCCGTGGTGGCCCGGGGCATGGGCAAGTGCTGCGTGTCCGGCTGCGGCGCGATCAAGATGGACGAGGAAAACAAGAAGTTTGAGCTGGCGGGCAAGACCTTCAAGGAGGGCGACTGGCTCTCTCTGGACGGCTCTACCGGCAACATTTACGACGGTGCGGTAGCCACCGTGGACGCCTCCATCGGCGGTGAATTTGGCCGCGTGATGGCTTGGGCGGATAAGTACGCCCGCCTTCAGGTGCGCACCAACGCCGACAACCCTCACGACACCGCGCAGGCGGTGAAGTTCGGCGCGAAGGGCATCGGTCTGTGCCGCACCGAGCATATGTTCTTCCAAGAAGACCGCATCCCCGCCATTCGCCAGATGATCTGCTCGGACACCGTGGAGCAGCGGGAGGCGGCGCTGGCTAAGTTAGAGCCCATGCAGCAGGGCGACTTTGAGGGGATGTACGAGGCGCTGGGCGGCCTCCCGATGACCGTCCGCTTCCTTGATCCCCCCCTCCACGAGTTCGTTCCCACCGAGGAAGCCGATATCGCCAAGCTGGCTTCCGACATGGGCAAGAGCGTAAGCGAGATCAAGAGCATCATCGCCGCCCTCCACGAGTTCAACCCCATGATGGGTCACCGCGGCTGCCGTTTGGCGGTCACCTATCCGGAGATTGCCGCGATGCAGACCCGCGCCGTCATCAAGGCGGCCCTCAACGTCCAAGCCAAGCACCCGGACTGGAAATTAGTGCCTGAGATCATGATCCCGCTGGTGGGCGAGGTCAAGGAGCTGAAGTACGTCAAGAGCGTGGTGGTTGCCACCGCTGATGAGGTCATCAAGGCCGCCGGCTCCAACATGAAGTACCATGTGGGCACCATGATCGAGATCCCCCGCGCGGCCCTCACCGCCGACGAGATCGCCAAGGAGGCCGATTTCTTCTCCTTCGGCACAAACGACCTGACCCAGATGACCTTCGGCTTCTCCCGGGACGACGCGGGCAAGTTCTTGGACGCCTACTACGACAAGAAGATCTACGAGCAAGACCCCTTCGCCCATCTGGATCAGACCGGCGTGGGCCGTCTGGTGGCTATGGCGGCCAAGCTGGGCCGGGAGGCCAACCCGGACATCCATCTGGGCATCTGCGGCGAGCATGGCGGCGACCCCGTCTCCGTGGAGTTCTGCCACAAGGTGGGGCTGGACTACGTCTCCTGCTCCCCCTTCCGCGTGCCCATTGCCCGGCTGGCCGCCGCGCAGGCCGCCATCAACAACGGCTAAAGCCAACATAGCAGCAAAAAAGAGGTCTCCCATCGGGAGACCTCTTTTTTTGCTGTTCTTCGTTATGCCGGGGGCAAGGCGCGGGTCTGCCAGCGTCCCCATTTGTAGAACGCCACAGAAAGGGCGGTGGACACCCCCCAGCCGATGGGCCAAGCCAGCCAAATGCCCAGCGGGCCAAGGGGGACGGACAAGACCCAAGCGAGGAACGCCCGGAGAAACAGGTCGGTGAAGGTGGCGACCATAAAGCGGCCCATATCCCCTGCGCCCCGGAGGATGCCGTCCGCCACTAACTTGGCGGCGACGACGCAATAGAAGGGGGCCAAGATCCGCAGGATCTGCACGCCGGTGTCCATGGCCACCCCTGCGGGGGCTTCCAGAAAGATGTAGACCAGATACCGTCCGCCGAACACATACAAAAGGGACAGAGGGATGCAGATCGCCCAAACCATCCGCAGACCCGCGCCGAAGCACTCCTTGGCCCGTTCCGGCTTACCCGCGCCCAAGTTCTGGGCGGTGAAGTTGGAGATCCCGTTGCCGATGGTGTTGAGGGAGGTGATGACCAGACTGTTGAGCTTGATGGCGGCGGAGTATCCGGCCATCACCGCCGAGCCGAAGCCGTTGATAATGCCCTGAACGACGATGTTGCCCACCGAGATGAAGCTCTGCTGGAGGATGCTGGGTACGGCCACCTTGGAAAGCTCCCCTAAAAAGTGCCAAGAAAAGAGCTTGGGCTTGGCGTCGGTCTCGATTTTGCGAAAGCGCAGGAACACCACCGCCATGGCCAGCACGCAGCTGACCCCCTGACACAGGAAGGTGGCCCAAGCCACCCCGGCGACCCCCATGCGGAACGCCGCCACAAAGAGAATATCCATGCCGATGTTGCTCACCGAGGAGCAGGCTAAAAACAGGAAGGGGGTCTTGGAATCCCCCAAGGCGGAGAAGATGCCCGTGGCAATGTTGTAGTAAAAAACGAAGGGCAGGCCCAGAATGTAAATGTCCAGATACAGCTTGGAGGCGGCCAGCACGTTTTCCGGGGTGCGGATCAGGCGGAGGAGGGCCTCCGCCCCCAGCGCGCCCCCGGCCATCAGCAGGGCGCAGAGGACGCCCCCGGCAATGAGGGTGGTGTAGACGGTGGTTTTCAGCTCGCTGTTGCGCCGCGCGCCAAACAATCGGGACACCACCACCGAACAGCCGATGTTGCACCCAAAGGCGAAGGCCAAGAAGATCAGGGTGACCTCGTAGCTGTTGCCCACGGCAGCCAGCGCGTCCTCGCCGATGAATTTTCCCGCCACAAAGCTGTCGGCGATGTTGTAAAGCTGCTGAAAAATAATGCTTCCGAAAAGGGGGAGGCAGAATTTCCACAGCACGGCGGAGGTTTTGCCGACGGTCAGATCTTTGTTCATGGACATGGGGCTTCGCTTCCTTATGTTACAAAAGTCTCTTTTGGTATCCGGCCACGAATTTGGCCATCAAAGGCGCGGGAAGGGCCTTTGAGGCGGCGTGGAGGGCCTTGTTCTCCAAGCCGGGGGTAATGACCCCCTTGCCCTTCAAAAGGCCGTCCACGGCGATTTTTGCCACCTGCTCGGGGGTCATGGCCCGGCCGGGGTCGGCCCGGCCGGAGCGGCGGGAAAATTCTGTGGCGATGGAGCCGGGACACAGGGCGGACAGGCTGACCCCCGTCCCCTTGTATTCCTCCCGCAGGGCGCGGGTGAGAGAGAGAACGTAGGCCTTGGAGGCGTAGTACGCCGCCATGTACGGCCCGGGCTGCCACGCCCCGGTGGAGGCCACGTTGAGGACACGCCCGCCCCCCCGGGCCAGCATCAGGGGCAAAAACGCCCGGTTCAGGGCGGTGAGGGCGGCGATATTCACC
>CARXAY010000134.1 GCA_949093475.1 uncultured Oscillospiraceae bacterium | reverse complement strand
AAGCTGCCCAAGGGCGCGCTGCTGGTCGGCTCTCCCGGCACAGGCAAGACCCTGCTGGCCAAAGCGGTGGCCGGGGAGGCCAACGTCCCCTTCTTCTCCATCTCCGGCTCTGACTTTGTGGAGATGTTCGTAGGCGTAGGCGCGTCCCGCGTCCGCGACCTTTTCAAGGAGGCGGCCAAGCTCGCCCCCTGCATCATCTTTATCGACGAGATCGACACCATCGGCAAGTCCCGGGACAACCGCATGGGCGGAAACGACGAGCGGGAGCAGACCCTCAACCAGCTTTTGGCGGAGCTGGACGGCTTCGACCCTACCAAGGGGGTCATCGTGCTGGCCGCCACCAACCGCCCGGAGGTTCTGGACAAGGCGCTGCTGCGTCCCGGACGGTTTGACCGGCGCATCACCGTTGACCGCCCCAACCTGTCGGGCCGTCTGGCCACCCTTCAGGTGCATACCCGCAACATCCGTCTGGCGGAGGACGTGGACCTCAAAAAGATCGCGCAGGCCACCGCCGGCTGTGTGGGCGCAGATCTGGCCAATCTGGTGAACGAGGCCGCCCTGCGGGCGGTGCGCCACGGGCGGCAGGCGGTCAACCAGCAAGACCTCCTCACCTCCTTTGAGATGGTCATTGCCGGAGCGGAAAAGAAGGGCACCGTCCTCACCGAGAAGGAAAAGAAACTCATCGCCTACCACGAGGTGGGCCACGCTCTGGTGGCCTCCAAGCAGAAGGATGACGTGATGCCGGTGAGCAAGATCACCATCGTCCCCCACGTTCAGGGCACGCTGGGCTACACCCTCCACCTTCCCGAGGAGGAAAAGTTCCTGATGACCAAGGAGGATCTCTATTCCGAGATCCGCACGCTGCTGGGCGGCCGCTGCGCCGAGGAGCTGGTGTTTGAAACCAAGACCTCCGGCGCAGCCAACGACATCGAGCGGGCCACCGAGCTGGCCCGGAAGCTGGTCGCCATGTTCGGCATGAGCGATAAATTCGGGGCGATGGGCCTCGCCACTGTCCAGAACCAGTATTTGGACGGCGGCTACGGCCTCACCTGCGCGCAGGACACCGCCGCACAGGTGGACGAGGAAGTCCGCAAGATCATCGAGGACTGCCACAATGAGGCCCGGGGCATTTTGGAGGAAAACCGCGCCGATCTGGACGCCGTGGCCGCCTACCTGCTGGAAAAGGAGACCATCACCGGGCAGGAGATGATGGCCATTCTCCACGGCGACGACCCCGCTAACGCGGACAACTACGGCGCGAATCCCCAGTAAATGCAAAAACACGAGGGACGGTTTTCTCTGTCAAACGACAGGAAAACCGTCCCTCTTTTATGCGGCAGTTACCGCTTACTCGGCGTGATAGGTATAAACAGTCTCCCCAAGGCTGCAAAACTCGGCGCGGAGAAGCCCCGTGTGCTCCCGCGCAAAGCGATTGCAATACGTTTCAAACAGTTCGTCAGGGGCTGTGTCCAGCCAGCTCTGCAGCTTGGGATCATTTCGCGACATGAAAACGCCTTCCGCGTCAAAGACCTTCACCACCCACAGCATTTTGAACTCCTCATAGCTCAAATCAGGCGAATCGGAAGGCTCTGCCTCTTCGCTCTTCCCGACAGTGTCGGAGACCGGGCCGGCGTCTGTGGTACTGCCGTGCTGCCCTTTGGCGTTCACCGTGGCCATGTTGGCGGCCGCATCATATCCGACCTCCAGCCCGTAGGCCTCGGCCAGCGCGCGCAGGGGCGCGTAAGTAGTGCCCTGATAGGCAAAGACAGGGACCTCCTTCCCGGTGACATCGGTGGGCGCAAAGACCTTGTCGTTGACCTGAATGTGGATCGGGTCGACCTCGATGGTCATGCGGGAGGAAACGGCAGCCGCCGCGGCGGAAAAGACGACGGCGGCAGCGAGAACGCCGGACACAAACGAACCAATCTTGCGTTTCATCATAGGGCCTCCTATTCCCAAAAAAGTAAGATTATTATACTATGGGCAAGAAAATAGCGCAAGGCTCTTTTTTTGCCTTACCCCCTTTTCAACCTCTTCCAATACTGCTATAATAAGAACTGTATAAATATCTCCACCGCCAAATAGAGAGGAGCATCCCCATGAACCAAGTCAAGGTCACCATTGCCGAAAAGGATTACACCCTCCTCACCGAGGGCGACCCCGCCTTTACCCAAAAGGTCGCCGCCCACGTGGATCAGCAGCTTTCCCAGCTCATGGCCCCCGGCAAGCTCTCTTTGGGCGACGCCGCCGTCCTCGCCGCTCTCAACATCACCGAGGAGTACTTTCAGGAGGTGGAGAGCGCAGAAAACCTCCGCCGCCAGTTAAAGGAATATCTGGACGAGTCCACCAAGCTCAAGCTGGAGCTTTCCGAAGCCAAGCGGGAGCTTTTCAAGCAAAAGGGCGGCAAGTAACATGGAGCTTCTCGCCCCCGCCGGCTCTCCCGACGCCCTCACCGCCGCCGTTCAAAACGGCGCAGACGCCGTCTATTTGGGCTGCGGCGATTTTAACGCCCGCCGCCGGGCCAAGAACTTCACTGTGGAGGACTTGGCTTGGGCGGTCTCCTATTGCCACGGGCGGGGCGTCAAGGTCTATCTGACCCTCAACACCCTGCTGGCAGACAAGGAGCTGCCCGCCGCCTTGGAGCTGGCGGGGCAGGCCAACGCGCTGGGGGTGGACGCGGTTCTGGTTCAGGACTTGGGCCTTGCCGCCGCGCTGAAGGGCCGCTTTCCCGACCTCCCCCTCCACGGCTCGACCCAGATGACCGTCCACTCCCTCGCCGGGGTGGAATTCTGCGCCTCGCTGGGCATGGAGCGGGTGGTGCTGAGCCGGGAGCTGTCCGGGGACGCCATCGCCCGCATCTGCCAAAAAAGCCCCATTGAGATCGAGGTGTTCGTCCACGGCGCGCTTTGTATGTGCTATTCCGGGCAGTGCTATCTCTCCGCCCTCGTGGGAACGCGCAGCGGCAACCGCGGCCTGTGCGCCCAGCCCTGCCGCCTGCCCTATAACGGCGCAAACCCCCTGTCCCTCAAGGATATGTCTCTGGCGGGCCACCTGAGGGAGCTTCAGGAGATGGGGGTGGCCTGCGTCAAGTTAGAGGGCCGCATGAAGCGGCCGGAATATGTGGCGGTGGTCACCGCCGTGTACGCTTCCGCCCTCCGGGAGGGCCGCGAACCCACTCAAGGCGAGCTGGACGCCCTCCAAAAAGCCTTCTCCCGCAGCGGCTTTACGCAGGGGTACTTCCGGGGAGAAAAGGGCCCTGCCATGTTCGGCACACGGGCCGAGGCCGACGCCCCCGACGAGGGCTTTTACGCCGCCGCCCGCGCCACCTACCAAAAGGAGCGGCCGCTGGTGGACGTGACCATGGAAGCCTTGATCCAAGCGGGGGCGGAGCTTCGCCTCACCGTCCGGGACGGCGCAGGCCACGAATCCACCGCGCTGGGCCTTCCCCCGGAGGCCGCCCGCACCCGTCCCCTGACGGAAGAGGATGTGGGGGAACAGCTCCGCAAGACCGGGGGTACGCCCTACCGGGTGACCGGGCTGGACGTTCATCTTTCCGAGGGGCTTTCCGTCCCCAAGTCCGCCCTCAACTCTCTGCGCCGCGCCGCGCTGGAGGAACTGACCGCCCTGCGCGCCGCGCCCCCCAAGCGGCGCGGGGAAAATTTCCCCCTCGCCCCGCCGGAAAGCCTTTGCGCCTTAGACGCTCCCCCGGCGTGGAGCGTTTCCCTCACCTCCCTCGGGCAGCTCACCCCCGCCCTCTGCGCCGCCGCCTGCGGCGGGAGCGTGGATCTGCCCGTTTCCCTCATCGCCGCCCACCCCGGCGCAGTCCAAACCGTTTTGGGCAACGGCGCGCAGGTGCGCGCCGTCCTCCCCTCCGTGATCTGGGACGCGGAAGGGGACGAGGTGCGCCGCCAGCTTCGCGCCGCCGCCGCGCTGGGTGTCTCCACCGCGCTGGTCAACACGTGGGACGCGGCGTGGCTGGCCAAAAGCGAGGGCTTTACCCTCCACGGCGACTGCGGTCTGGGCGCGCTCAACAGCCAGACCCTGCAAGCCCTCCGGGAGCTGGGCTTTGCCCGGGCCACCGTCTCCTTCGAGCAAAAGCTCTCCGCTGTCCGCCGCCTTGCCAAGCCCCTCCCACTGGAGGCGGTGGTCTACGGGCGGCTGCCCCTGATGACGCTGGAGCAGTTCCCCGGCGGCGTCCCCTGCGATTCCCTCACCGACCGGAAAAGCATGGTGTTCCCGGTCATTCCCCAGCCCAACGGCCGCGCCCGTCTGCTCAATTCCCAGCCCCTCTATCTGGCGGACAAGGAGGAGTGGAAAACAGTGGGGCTGACTGCCGCCCGCTTTCTCTTTACCGTGGAATCCCCGCAGGAATGTCTGAATATCCTTGAAAATTACAAGAA
>CARXAY010000133.1 GCA_949093475.1 uncultured Oscillospiraceae bacterium | reverse complement strand
GTCCTCAACGGCACCGGGGCCGGCAGCGATTTCCTGGGCTGGGTCCGGCTCCCCGCCGACTATGATAAGGAGGAGTTCGCCCGCATCCAGAAGGCCGCGGCCAAGATCCGCTCCGACTCCAAGGCCCTGGTGGTCATCGGCATCGGCGGGTCTTATCTGGGCGCGCGGGCCGTGGTGGAGGTGCTCCGCTCCCCCAACTATAACGCCCTGCCCAAGAACACCCCCGACATCTACTTCGCCGGCAACGGTCTCAGCTCCGACGCCCTCAACGAGATCGTCACCATGATCGGCGAGAGGGACTTCTCGGTGAACATCATCTCCAAGTCGGGCACGACCACCGAGCCGGCCGTGGCCTTCCGGGTGTTCAAGGAGCTTTTAGAGAAAAAGTACGGCAAGGAAGGGGCGCGGGAGCGCATCTATGCCACCACCGACGCCCGCCGCGGCGCGCTGAAGGGGCTGGCGGACAAGGAGGGCTATGAGGAATTTGTCGTCCCCGACAACGTGGGCGGACGGTTCAGCGTCCTCACCGCCGTGGGCCTTCTGCCCATCGCCGTGGCCGGTATCGACATTCAAGCGCTGATGAACGGCGCCGCCGCCCAGCGGGAGCTGTGCCTCGCCGAGGGCGCGGCCTCCGCCGCCGCCCAATACGCCGCCACCCGCCACGCCCTCTACGAAAGCGGCAAGGCCATCGAGATCTTGGCGGGCTTCGAGCCCTCCTTCCGCTTCTTCGGCGAGTGGTGGAAGCAGCTCTTTGGCGAAAGCGAGGGCAAGGACGGCAAGGGCCTCCTCCCCGCCAGCGTGGACTTCACCGCCGACCTCCACTCCATGGGCCAGTACATTCAGGACGGCCAGCGCAACCTGCTGGAGACGGTGGTGCGCTTCGACAAGCCCCTCACCGAGGCGGTCATTCCCAACGACCCGGAAAATGTGGACGGCCTCAACTTCCTTTCGGGGAAAACGCTGGCCTACGTCAACGATCAGGCCATCCGGGGCACCCGTTTGGCCCATGTGGACGGCGGCGTACCCAACATCGTTGTCACCCTGCCCAAGCGGGACGAGGACTCCATCGGGCGGCTCATCTACTTCTTCGAGTTCGCCTGCGGCCTGTCGGGCTACCTGCTGGAGGTCAACCCCTTCGACCAGCCCGGCGTAGAGGCGTACAAGAAGAATATGTTCGCCCTGCTGGGCAAGCCCGGCTACGAGGAGCAAAAGGCCGCGCTGGAGGCACGCTTACAGTAAGGCCCACCGCTTTTTGCAAGGCGAAAGGGACGATTCCACTCGGAATCGTCCCCTTTTTGTCACCTTTTCAAGAAAACGTCAAGACAAAAGAACCGTCCCCTTGTCTTAATTTCAATGATAGTATCTACGTGATCAGGCGCAGAAGAAATTACCTGCCGCAGCATGGATTCACTATTGACAGGAATAGCGGAACTGCGTTCTGCACCCAATGCCCCTGTGGGCAGCAGGCCAAGGGCAATGATCAAGACCAACGCCATCGCTGCCACACGCTTGATAAAACAATGCTGATTCATATTATTCCTCCTAAAAAAATGGTGCCTGAATAATCAGGCACCATCAAAGTAATATTCTTGTTGAGTAAGAACGCTATTGAACAGGCTCCATCTGAACTGAATTATCGGGAAGCCACATTCCGTTGGGTACAATTGTGGTTAATTTGTTCAACAGTTCTGCTCTCCACGGAAACGTAGATTCCCATTGCTGACCGTCATATTCCCCGTGTCCCTCCAGTCGAAAACGCTTTCCAAAGTCCAAAGTGTCCACAGTGGTCTCGATGCAAAACTTCCCGTCATCTCCGGAGATGGCGCTGCCCACAATGATCCCGGCATCAGTTTCCTTTAGATTCTCAGAAGTGGCATCTCGATATAGCACAAGGTCGACAGTGATGTTCGGTATTGCATCATCAAGGTAAGGCAGGCCATTCTCATCAATGAGCAACTCAGAATATCGTTTGTGAACATGTCCTTCAATGGTCACGTTCCTCTTGAACCCCGTCGGAGGCACCAGATCCAAATCACAGTTCACCCAGTCATGACCGCTCTTGACCTCAACGTCAATGGGAAAAATAGTTGCCCGTCCGTCGGTTCGTCGGTCATGGGTAACCAGCTTTTGTCCCTCGTAGGTGGTCTCAGCACTGAGGTAGAACTGACCGTTCTCATTGTCCACCAGCGCTTTGTCAATGTCTGCTTCCAAGGAAACGAAGTCATATGTCCCCTGAGTATACGAGGTGCATTCCGCAATGAGTTGCGAGGTCTTACCACCGTCCTCAGTGTAGCGGAGTTCGACAGGAACACTGTAGATAGTCCTTCTTCCGCTGCTCGAGTTTATTGCATATGGCTCCGGTTTATAGCATGTGATGCTCAGCACCGTGTGGTACGTCTCCGGCTCGGCGGGCTGCTCCGGTTGCTCCGGCTCGGTGGTTGTGCCCGAACCCTTCAGAGCTACCAGCCGGTCAATGACCGTAGCCAGCTCGTTGCGTTGCATGGTGTTGCCGCCGTTGAACTTTCCGGCTTGGTCACCTTTGATCAGCTCCATGCCGTAGACCGCCAGAACCGCCTCAGTGTACATATTGGGGATCACGCCGAAGTCGGTCACTTGGCTCTGCTGTGCCAGCGTCTCCGTCTTGCCCAGCTTCTTCGCCGCGGCCCGGAGAACCACCGCCATATCATAGCGGGTGATTTCTGCTTCGGGCTGGTTCACGTCCACCTGAGTCCCGGTAAGCAGACCGTTGCTCTGAGCTGCCGCCACGTAAGGGCCGTACCATGTGTCACCCTCACTCACCTTGGTTTCCGGGAACACGATCCGACCAACCAGTGTGAGGAACTGGGCCGCGCTGACCTTCAGTTCGGGGGAGAAGTTCCCTCCGCCGGTTCCTTGGATGATCCCTTGATCCGCCATCCGCATCACCGGAGCGTATGCCCAGTTGTTTGCGGGAAGGTCTGTAAAATCAGGGGTCGCGTAAGCCATCGCAGGCACCGCCAACCCCAAGGTCAGAGCTGCCGCCAGCATGAGGGACAAGATTTTGCGCTTCATACAATTTCCTCCTTTTCAACGAGCTTCACACAGCAAGCCACCACCGCGAACAAGATCCAGAAGAGGAACATATTGCGGGGGTAGAACCAAGTGTACTCCACCAAGCTCACCGCCAAGATCCCCGCCAGCGCGCCCAGCGCGGCGGCCAAAATGCGCTTGAGGGGCTTGTCCGCCTTGCGGAAGGCCCGCAGACCCTCCTTGATCTGCCCCGCGATCAGGGCCAGATAGGCCAGCAGGCCGAAAATGCCCACCTCCGCCCACATCTGGAGGTAATTGTTGTGGGTGTGGATGGGGTAATTTCCGTCGTACAGCGTGGGATAGTGGAGGAACACCCGGCGGGTCACGTCGCTGCCCAGCCCCACCCCGGTGACGCCGTAGTCCTTGAGCAGACGGGCGGTGTCCTCATAGATGGCGATGCGGTAGCGGGCGGAGGAATCCTTCATGTTGCCGATGGTAAGGATGCGGTTGAGGATGCTCTGGGGCAGGAAGGGGATGGCACACACCCCCACCACCGCCATGGCGGGGAGGAAGCGCCAGTCCATCAGTGCCAAAAACACCACCGCCGCCAGTGCCAGCCCCAGCCAGCTGGAGCGGGAATAGGTCATGCCGATGGCCGCAAGGCCCAGACCCAGCGCGGCCACGCCGCCCAGCCGTCCCCGCCAGCCCTTGGCGTTCAGGGTCAACGCCCCGACCAGCGGGAGGAACATCACCAACACCTCGGCGAAGTTGTTGGGGTTGTCGAAGAAGGAGTAAATGCGCCCCGGCATATCCTTGTTGAGCAGCATATCCTGCTGGGAGGCCACCACCTCCACGCCGACATAGCCCTGATAGCAGCCGTAGAGGGACGCCGCCGCCAGCCCCACCGCCGCAAGGATGAGCAGGGTCTTGAGCTGGCGGTAGTTCCGCACCGCGCTCACCGTCACCACCGCGAGCAGGAAACAGGTCATGTGGAACAGGAAGAAGCGCAGGGACAGGCTGCGGCTCAGGGAGCACACCAGCCCCAGCGTGATGAACAGCAGATAAAAGGCGAAGTACGGCCCGAAGCGGCCCACCTCCAAGGTGCGTTCCCGGTCGGCACAGCCCACGCAGTAGAGGGCGAAAATGGCGACCGCCGCCAAAAAGCCGTAGATATTGTTCCACGCAGAGTGGGGAGAGACCAGCATCCACAGAGTGAACAGCCCCACCAGCAGGGCGGAAGCCCTCCCTACGGCGGCCACCCCCCGCAGGGCAGCGCTCCCCTGCCACCAGCCGCCCAAAATGCGGCAAAGGCCCTTCATCAGGCGGGCGGGGAGATTCCAAAGCCACACAAAGGCCCGCCCGAACAGGCTGTCCGCCCAAGCGCGCTTTACCCCGC
>CARXAY010000132.1 GCA_949093475.1 uncultured Oscillospiraceae bacterium | reverse complement strand
CCCCCCAGCCGGAAGGCAAGCTCCTCCCACTGCCGCTGAAAGGCCAGCCCCGCCAAGGGGTCGGGACTGCCAAAGTCGGCGGGGGTGACGCTGACCAATAGTCCTCCGTTGATGTTTTGGCCGTCTCTGGCGCGGTAACTCATGCCGTTGGTCACTACGCCGCCCTCCTCCGACGCGCTGCACACCACCTGTCCGCCGGGACAGACACAGAAGGAGAACACCCCCCGTCCGTTTGCAAGGTGGCAGGAGAGCTTGTAGGACGCGGCGGGGAGCTTGTTCCACGCCCCGCCGAACTGCTGGCGGGAGACCGCCTCCTGACTGTGTTCAATGCGTACGCCGATGGCAAAGGCCTTGGCCTCCATGGGGACGCCGGCGGCTTGGAGCATATGGAAGGTGTCCCGGGCGGAGTGGCCGGGGGCTAAAATGAGACAGTCGCAGGGCAGGGCGTAACCGCCGGAAGGGGTGGAGACCTCGATGCCCTGCAAAGTGCCGTTGGCCGTTTTCAGCCCGGTGAGGGTGTGCTGAAACCGAATATCGCACCCCTGCCGCAACAGCTCAGCGCGCAGCTTCGCCACCACCAGCCGCAGATTGTCCGTGCCCACATGGGGCTTTTGCGCATAGAGGATGTCCTCGGGCGCGCCGAATTCCACAAAGGTCTCCAGCACGGCGGTGAGCCGGGGGTCGTGGATGCCGGTGTTCAGCTTGCCGTCGGAAAAAGCCCCTGCGCCCCCCTCACCGAAGAGGACGTTGGAGTTTTCCTCCAAGATCCCGTCTGACCACAGCCGCTCCACGTCGCGGGAACGCTCCTCCACGCTCTTGCCCCGCTCCAGCACGATGGGGGGCAGCCCGGCCCGGGCCAGAAACAGCGCGGCAAACAGCCCCGCCGGGCCCATGCCCACCACCACCGGGCGCAGGGCCTTGGGGTCGCGGCACGGGGCGGGGAAGACGTAAGGTCTCGTGTCCGCGGAGGTGATCTTGATGCCCTTGGCGCGGGCCAGAATGCTGCGCTCTTGGGCCTCGGAAAGGGCGCAGCGCACCGCGCAGACGTAGTGAACGTCGCTTTTGCGCCGGGCGTCGATGGACTGGCGCACCAGACGCAGTTGACGAAGGTGGTCAGGCCGGACGCCCAGCGCGGCGGCGGTCTTTTCACGCAGATCTTCCATCCCGCCGTCTATGGAGATACGTAAGTCATTCACTTGAAGCACAAAAACGCCTCCTTGGGTGGGGTGTAACGGCATGAAAAACGCCGGTTCGCAAGAACCGGCGTTTCGGGTGCGGGGTCGGGGAGAGCTTACAGCTTCTCCTGGAGCTTGGCGCTCTTGCCCACGCGGTCGCGCAGGTAGTAGAGCTTGGCACGGCGCACCTTGCCGTGGCGAACCAGCTCGATCTTCTCAATGGAAGGCGCATGGACGGGGAAGACCTTCTCCACGCCGATGCCGAAGGACACGCGGCGGACGGTGATGGTCTCGGCGATGCCGCCGTGCTTCTTAGCGATGACCGTGCCCTCAAAGACCTGAATACGCTCACGGGAGCCTTCCTTGACCTTGATGTGGACGCGGACGGTGTCGCCGATCTGAGCGTCGGGGGCTTCGGCCTTCATGTTTTTCTGGTTGAAGAGATCAAGTGTGTTCATGGATATTTTCCTCCTATTGATAGGCGTTCATGGGCGTTTTCGCGAAACCCCAGAGGATCACCCTTTCTTGAGACTTGGGTATTATACCATCCAAAACCATAAAATGCAAGAAAAATTTTTGTATTTTGCGTTTAGTATTGCAAGATCAGGTCGTCGAGATCCTGAAAATCAGTGGCGGAGAGAGTGTAATCTCCGCCGCTGCCGGGGGTGACCAGCACCAGCTTGGTCACCGCCGGGCCGGTGGTGATGGCGTCCAGACGGGCGTACAGGTAGTCGTAGACCTCCTGCGCCCACTTGGATTCAAAGTTTTCGTTGGCCTTTCGGAGCTGTGCTGAGGTCATATCCGCCCGCTTTTCCTCGTCGGGGAGGGGGTGGGCCTTCTCAAAGTCGGCGCGGAGCATGGCGTAGCCGTCGGCGTAGGCGGCCTGAAAGAAGGTGACGGGGGTGACGGACACCTCCACGCAATAGCGGCCATGATCCAGCGGGGCGGCCTGAACCACGGTGTAGGACGCCTTGGCGTACACCTGCTTCAAAAGCTCCAGATAGTCGGCTTTCAGGTCACTTTTGAGGAAGACCTCGTCAAGCTCGAAACGGACGGCGAGGCGCTGGGAAAACTCCATATCCAGATTCTTCTCAAAGGTTTCCTGCGCGTCCTCGGCGGTGATGTCCATGAGCTGAAGGTAGTCGCCGCCCGGCGCGCCGGTATAGGTCTCGTCCAGAAGGCCGCGGACGTAGAGGACGGCGTTATATTGGTTGATCTGGGCCTGCGTGGTGGAGCAGCCCGCACACAGCAGCAGACAGAGGCACAGGGCCGCAGCAAGCAGTCGTTTTTTCATCGCCCTTACTCCCCGCACAGCTCAAAAATGGCCTGAGTGAAGATCTTCGCGCTGAGCAGAAGGTTGTCCACGCTGGCCTGCTCGTTGGCGGCGTGCATTTTGGGGTCGAAGCCGGGGAAGTCACAGCCGAAGGCCACTCCGCCGGGAATGTCGTGGACGTAGGTACCACCGCCGATGGCGATGGGCTTGGGGTCTTCCACCCCGGTATACATGCTGTAGCAGCGCAGCAGGGTCTTGACCAGCGGGGAATCGGCGCTGACGCAGTGGACGGAGGTCATGTCCGGGTCGCCCAGAATAGAGATGCCGTGGCGGCGGAAGGTCTCCTCGCAGACGCCCTTGCAGTTGAACTGGTTGGCGCACAGGGGGAAGCGGACGTCGAACTTGGCCTTGAAGCGGGTGGAGGTCATGGTGAGCAGGGCCAGATTCAAGGTCAGCTCGCCGCTTTCCGGGTCGGCCTGTGCGATGCCCAGAGCCTTGCCCCGGGTGTCGCCAAAGGGGAACAGCTCATGGAGAGAGCGGAGATAGCGGGTGCTGGTGCAGTCCGCCAGCGGTAGGAGAGACAACGCCGCCAGCAGCGCCTGAATGGCGTTGATGCCCCCCTCCGGGGAGGCGGCGTGGGCATTTTTGCCCGCGCAGTGGAGACAGACGCCGCCCCGCACATCCTCGGCGGTGAGGACAGCTCCCGTGGCGGTGGTGACCTGATCGCAGGCTGTGGTGACCTGCGCGGCGGACAGGCCTAAAATGGTACACTCCGCTTCGGGAGGGACGACGTTGTGGCGGAAACCGCCCTTGAAGGAGGTGACCCGGGGGGTGACCGACTCGTCCGTCCACGCCGCGCCGAAATCGGGATGGTAGTGGCCCTTTTCAATGTGGATCACGGGGAAATCCGCGTCGGGGGTGAAGGAATAGGGGGCGAAGGGCTCGCGGGCATAGTAGTAGGCGATGTCCTCGCTGCCCGATTCCTCGTCCGTGCCCATGACCAGCTTCACATTTTTGGCCGCGCCGCCCAAGTCCTTCACCGCCGCCATCGCCAAGAGGGCGGCGCAGAGCGGGCCTTTGTCGTCGCTGACCCCCCGGCCGTAGAGCATTCCGTCCTTCTCCACGCAGGTGTAGGGGTCGGTGTCCCAGCCCGTACCTTCGCCCACCACGTCCAGATGGGCGAGAATGTGGAGCTGGGTGGGGGCGTCGTTCAGGTCGGCCAGACCCACATAGCCGTCGTAATTACGGGTGGCGAAGCCCAGCTCGTCCGCCAGCTTCAGCGCTTCCTCCAGCGCGGCCTTCGGGCCTGCGCCAAAGGGCGCGCCGGGCTCGGCCGGGCCTTTCACGCTCTTGACCGCCACCAGACGGGAGACGGCGTCAATGAGCCGGGCGCGGACGGCGGGGTCGTCAAAGTACTGGTCGATCTTCTCTTTTTTCATGGGTGATCCCTCCAAAAATCAGGCTTCCTCTTGGGCGTTGAGCTGGTCGAGGTATTTGTAGACCGTGTAGCGGGACACTTGAAGCCGCTTGGCGACATAGGGAACGGACTTGCGGAAGGAGAACGCATTTTTCTGCTCCAAAAGGGCCACGATCTTGATGCGGTCGGATTTGGTGAGGGCGCTGACCGGCTTGCCGATGGCGGCGAGACACTCGTCGAAAATCTGGGCAAGACCGTTGTCACCCCCCTGCCACAGGGCGGACTGGAGATCCGCGTCGGCGCTCATCAGATCCACCAAAATGCGGTTGGCAAAGACCAGAGAGGAGTAGTCGAAGTCGATGCCCAGCGCCAGATTGTAGTCCTCGCCGATCATATGGAAGGTGGAGGACTTGATCTGAGACCCGGAGGGGGTGGTGGCGTAGAGGTTGACAAAGTCGGTGGTCATGGCCGTTTCGTCAATGAGGCGGCCCGAGCCCATAATGTCCAGCGTAGAGCCCACCTCCCGGCCGGAGACCTGCCCATTGTAGA
>CARXAY010000131.1 GCA_949093475.1 uncultured Oscillospiraceae bacterium | reverse complement strand
CGTCCAAGGTGAACAAATACCCGGCCGGGAGCTTTTTCACCCCTTCAAACAGGGTCTCCTCGTTGGGAATGTACTCAAAGCACAGATAGGTGGGCAGCCACTTCTCCGCAAACACCGGCTGGAACTTGGGGTGGGGGTAGAAGGACTTGATCTCGCTGCCGTAGAGGAACGCCCCGCCCCCTTCATAATAATAGAAGGGCTTGATGCCGAAAATGTCCCGCGCGCCGAAGAGCTTTTGGGCCTTGCGGTCATAGATCACAAAGGCGAACATCCCCCGGAGCTTGCCGGGCAGCTCCTCCCCCCACTCCTCATAGCCATGGAGGACGACCTCGGTGTCCGTCTTGGTGGAGAACACATGGCCCTTGGCCTCCAGCTCGGAGCGCAGCGCTTGGAAGTTGTAGATCTCCCCGTTGAAGGTGATGACCACGCTCTTGTCCTCGTTGAAAATGGGCTGAGTGCCGCCCTCCAAGTCGATGATGGACAGCCGCCGGAAGCCCAGCGCCGCCGGGCCTTCCACAAAGTACCCCTCGGAGTCCGGCCCACGGTGGATGATCTTGTCCGCCATGGCCTTCACCGTGGCGTTGGCGTCATATCCGGCGTTTTTGTCCCAAAATCCCACGATACCGCACATAGCCTATACCTCCTTGGGTGTTATGCTTTGAATTTTCTCCTCTGCTTGAGCATGAACCACGCGGGATACAGCCGCCGCACGAAATTCTTCTCCCCCGCGTAAGCCAGCGGGTCGTGGACGCAGCTCTTTTCCTGAATGGACGGGCGCAGCGCCGCCGCCAGAGAGGAGGGATTGCCCCCCTTGGCGTACAGCTCCGCTACCCGCTGCCGCAGGGCCTCATCCTTGATGTAGGTGGTCAAAACGTCCTTGGGCACGACGGTGTAAAGGCTCTCGGTGTTGTCCGCGACGACCTCGCCGGTAAACTCCTTTTCGTAAATGAGGTCGTCCACCATCCACTTCACCGCGTTGAAGCCGCTGCCTGTGATATAGAAATTGCTCCGGCCCAGACGGGTGTTGATCTCGAAAAACCGGAACGAGCCGTCCCGGCTGTCGTACTTGATGTCGAAGTTGGCGAAGCCGGTGTAGCCCACGTGTTCCAAAAACCGCCGGGCGTGTTCCATCAGCTCCCGGTTCACCTCATTCAAGATGGCCACGGGATTGCCCACCCCCATGGCGGCGTTGTCCTCCAGCAGGCAGTGGCCGCCGGCGAAAAAGCGGCACTTCCCGTTGCGGTCGCAGTACACCGTCAGAGTGTGCATATGGTAATCCAGCCCCGGAATGGTGTCCTGTATCAGGAATTTATAATTATAACCGCTTTTTCCCAATTTGTCCAGCATGGCTTCCAGAGATGCCTTGTCCGCCATGCGGAACACCTTCTTCTTCCCCTCGAACTTGGCGTAGTGGTACGCCGCCGAGGACGCGGGCTTGGCGATGACAGGATAGGGGAAGTCCAAGTCCAGCGGCTGGGGGTCTCGGCAGTCGTAGACGAAGGTCTTGGGATAGGGGACGCCCACCTCCCCGCAGATGCTGTAAAAGGAATCCTTCAGCACCAGCTTGTCCAACAGCTCTAAGTCAATGTAGGGGATGATGTAGTCCTCTTTCAGCTCCGCCTTGTGTTCTACGATGAGCCGCACATACCAATCCCCGCAGGCCAGCAGCAGCTTTTTCTTGCCGGGATACCGCGCTGCGATCTCGTGAAGCCGCTCCACGAACCGCTCCTTGTTGTCCATGTCGGGCACGATGATGTTCTCGATGATGCTGGAGCGGGAGATCATGGTGCTTTTCAGCATACTCACCGCCACCGACTTGATCCCGTACTCCTCGTGGAAGCTCCGGGCCAGAGAATAGGTGGTGATGTCCCCGCCCAAAATGACCGGCACAAATTCTGTCTCTTTCATCCGTTTTTCACTCCTCCGTTCCGAATTTCAACAATACGTACGGCTCGACCTCCAGCGCCCGGGCCAGCCGGAACAGCAGCGCCAGCGACAGCCCCCTGTCCATGTTGGGGGACTCGATGGCCGCCATGTGCTGCCGGCTGATGCCCACCTCCTCCGCCAGCTGCTCTTGAGAAAGGCCGCGCCGCCGCCGGTAGTAGCCGATGGCGTAAAACAAGTTGGTCATGCGCTGTTCTACATCCGGTTCTTTCGTCATTGTCTTCACCTCACCTTATAAGTCTATCTAATCTCACTTGAGGGGAAAATAATCTTAAACACGTCAAATTATGTCTACTTCACGTCGCTTTACGCCCCAGCCACGTTTTTCGCCGCGTGTTAGGCGGCGCGTCTACCCTCGCGCTTCCTACTCCACCAACCCCTCCACGTCCTCGATGGTCAATCCCCGCTGCACCGCCAGATTGACGGCGTAGCCAATGAGCTTGGCGCACTCCGCCACCCGCTCGTCAATGTCCCGGGTGGTTACGAACGCCCCGCTCTGCCCCAGCGCCTCCGGCTCGATGTCTCCTTTGCCCGCCTCCTCCAGCACGTCCCGGGCCAGCGTGTTCACGTCCACCACCGTGGGCACGCCCACCGCGATGACGGGCACGCCAAGGGTCTCCCGGTTCAGGGCCTTGCGGCAGTTGCCCACCCCGGAGCCGGGTGCGATGCCCGTGTCTGCAAGCTGCACCGTGGTGCAAAGGCGCTTCATGCTCCCCGCCGCCAGCGCGTCGATGGCGATGACGCAGTCGGGCCGCAGGGCCTCCGCCACCGCCCGCACCAACTCCACGCTCTCCACCCCCGTCGTGCCAAGCACCCCCGCCGACACCGCCGCCACGGGGCGAAAGCTGCCGAAGATCTCCGGCAGCTGCTCGATCAGGTGGCGGGTCACCAAAAGATGGTCGTGGGCCAGCGGGCCGACGGCGTCGGGGGTGATGGCCCGGTTGCCAAGGCCCGCCACCAGCACCGTTCCCGTCCCCTCCGGCAGCAGCTTGGCCAGCTCCTCCGCCAGCGTTTGGCAGGCGCGCTGGAAGCCCTCCTTTTCCCGCCGGCGCACCGCGCCCAGATCCAGCGTCACATACCGCCCCATGGGCTTTCCCACCCGCTCCGCCGCCTCCTGCGTCTGCAGCTCCACTACCGTCACCGTCACTCCGTCCTGCGTCCGCTCGGTCTGCTCCACGCCCTTCAGCCCGGCGGCGTCCGCCACCGCCTGCGCCGCCTCCAGCGCAAGGTCTGTCCGCTTTCCCAGCATCGTTCCGTCCTCCTTTACAGGTCTTTGGCCTCAGTATGCCCTTCCATGAGAAAATTTTTCCCAAAAGGGGGTTGCAATCCGAAGCGGAAGATGCTAAAATACAAGTCTGTATGATGCAAACAAGATTTTTCGCCGATATATTTTATTTGGCGTATCAAGGAGGTGTTTGGTTTGCCGAATATTAAATCCGCTAAAAAGCGCGTGCTGGTCAACAAGACCAAGGCCGAGCAGAACAAGGCCGCCAAGTCCGCGCTCAAGACCGACCTGAAGCGGTTCCAGACCGCCGTCGCCGAGGGCGACAAGGCCGCCGCCGCCGGCGCGTATGCTGTGGCCGTCAAGGCCGTGGACAAGGCCGCCGCTCATGGTCTGATCCACCGCAACAACGCCGCGCGCAAGAAGAGCGGCCTCACCCTGCGGCTCAACAAGCTGGAGGGCTGATCTGAGACATGAAAAGGGCCGTCTGCATCTGGGCAGACGGTTTTTTTCGTATGGAGGGAGCGCAGAAATGGAAAATATCACCCTGATCGGAATGCCCGGCGCGGGGAAAAGTACCGTCGGTGTGGTGTTGGCCAAAACGCTGGGCTACTCCTTTCTGGACGTGGATCTGGTCATTCAGGAGCGGCAGGGCAAGCTCCTGCAAGCCCTGTTGGATTCCTTAGGCACAGAGGGCTTTTTGGACTTGGAGGGGGAGACGATCTGCTCCCTGTCCCCCGTCAAGACCGTCCTCTCCCCCGGCGGAAGCTGCGTTTTGCGCCCCGCCGCCATGGCGCATTTGCAGTCTCTGGGCAAGGTGGTCTACCTCCGGCTGGGCTACCCTGCGCTGGAAACGCGCATCCATAATCTGGCCACCCGCGGCATTGCCTTTGCCCCCGGCCAGACCCTGCGGGACGTGTACGACCAGCGCGCCCCGCTCTATGAACGCTACGCCGACCTCACCGTGGACGTGGACGGCCAGACGTTGGAGCAGACGCTGGCCAACGTCCGCAAGGTTCTGCACAACTAAAATCAAACAAGGAAACTGTATTTATGACTTTCAATGAACTTGGCCTCTGCACAGCCATTCTCAAGGCCCTGAACGCACAGGGCTATGTGCAGCCCACCCCCATTCAGCAGGGGGCGATCCCCCCCGCGCTGGCGGGCCGGGACGTGCTGGGCATCGCCCAGACAGGCACAGGCAAGACCTGCGCCTTTGCCACCCCCATCCTCCAGCGGCTGGCCGCCAAGCCAGTTCAGGGTAAACGGCCCATCCGTA
>CARXAY010000130.1 GCA_949093475.1 uncultured Oscillospiraceae bacterium | reverse complement strand
GTGGAGTCGATGGCGGAGAGAATGAGGATCACCACCACCAGAAGAAGCACCACTCCCACCACCAGCGCGGCCATGCCACCCTCGGCGCTCAGCGAAACGGAGTTGTCCAGATAGCCAAGGCCGAAGTTGTCCACATAGTAGGTGTTCAGGTCGGCAAAGAGATTGAGGATGCCGTCCCCAGCCTTGCCGTTTTGGACGTAGGAATAAAGGCTGTTGTCCAGATAGGAGGTCACCTGTCCGCCGCTCAGGGGATAGTCCTCCCCCACGGCCATATAGGCGTTTTTCGTCGCCGCGTCGATGACCAGCACCCCGTCGGACTGCTTCAGATCGAACTGATAGCTCAGATCGTAAGCCCGGTCGTCCAACGGGCCGTTCACGTTTTTCTCCACCGCCACGATGATCACGCTGTCATAGCGTTTGTTCCAGTTGGCGTTGTAGAGGCAGATGGACTTCTTCTGCTTGGCGGAAAGCGCACCGGCGTTGTCCAAAATATAGCTCTGGAACTGGTCGGTGGACAGGTTCATGTCCAGCCCCATATCCTTGGGCTTGGGCGGCGCAGGGGTGTCCCCGCTCTTGGAGAGACCGAGGAACACCGCCGCCACGATCATGGCGATGGTGACGATCCACGCCAGAACCAGTTTTTTGTTGTTGCCTTTCATGGGTTACCTCCTTTGAGGTACACAAATGGATTTTAGCCTCTCAATTCAAGCAGCTTTTGCTTCAGCTCCCCCTCGATGCGGCCCAGCTCCACCTCGGCCTCCTGACGCTTCTTGCGGCCCTCCTCCTGAATGTGCATGACCTCGTCCAGCGTGGAGATGAGCTGCTGGTTGGTATGCTGGAGGGTCTCGATATCCACCACGCTGCGCTCCGCTTCCTTGGCGGTCTCCACCGTGCCCATCTTCAGCATATCGGCGTTCTTCTGCAGCAGGTCGTTGGTCATGTTGGTCACGGCAGACTGGGCCTGGGTGGCCTGACGGGAATGCTCAAGGCCCAGAGCCAGCACCATCTGGGACTTCCACAGAGGGATGGTGTTCACCAGAGAGGACTGGATCTTCTCCAGCATCAGCGTGTCGTTGTTTTGGAGCATCCGGGTCTGGGGGCCCATCTGGATGGAGATCATCCGGGTCAGCTCCAGATCGTGGATCTTCTTTTCAAAGCGGGTGCAGAGATTGGCCAGATCGTTGTACGCCTGTGCGTCCTCCTGCGCGCCGGTCTGCTCCGCCTTTTTGCGAAGCTCCTCCAGATCGGTGGCGCGCACCTGCGCCAGACGCTTCTTCCCTGCCAGAATATACATGGTCAGTTCTTTATAGTACTTGGTGTTCAGCTCATACATCTGATCCAGCATGGCAATGTCCTTCATCAGGGTCACCTGATGCCCCTCCAACACCGCCACGATCTTGTCCACGTTGGCCTCCGCCTTGGAGTAGCTGGCCTTCATTTCCTCCATCTCGTTGCGCTTCTTCTGGAACCACCCGGCGATGCCCTTCTTCTCCGGCTGGGAAAAGCCCTTCAGCTCCACCACCAGAGAGGAGAGGGCCTGACCCACTTCGCCCAGATCCTTGGTGCGGACACTGTTGAGGGTGTTCTCCGAAAACGCGGCGATGTTCTTTTGCGCCGCCGCGCCGTACTGAAGCACCACGCTGGAATCCCGGATGTCGATCTTCTGGGAAAAGTCGTCCACGATCTTCCGCTCCGCCTCGGTGAGCTGGCTCTCGTCCAGCGTGACGGCGTTGGCGTCCCGCTGGGCCTGCGCGGCCTGCGCCGTCTGGGCGGCGGTGGGGTCGGTGGTGAGGGTGATGTCGGGAGCTTTGGGGGCTTCCACCGCGGCCTGCGCCTGCGCAGCCACCTGCGCCACCTCGGCGGTGAGGTCGGGGGTCAGGGTCAGTTCAGGGGTCTGATTTTCTTCATTCATGGGAAAACATCCTTTCTTTGATGAGATTTATTTCTCCTCTTTCTTTTTCTTCTGCTTGCGGACACGGACAAACGTACTCCACCAGATAATCGCGCTCACCAGACAGACGCCGAAGAGCAGCATGGGCAGCGGCGCAACGTCAGGTAAGGCCCAGATGATCCCTGCAGCCATGAAGGCGGTCAGAACGCTCCAGATCACAGCCGGGATCAGCGCCCCCACGGGGTTGTTTTCAGGCATTGGCACTTCCCTCCTTACACGCCGGGCATCTGGTTGTCGCCCAGACCCTCCCGGGCCAGCATCTGCTCCATCACCGTGATGTCGGTGGAGATATCCAGCGCCTCCTCGCCGTAGAGGGCGTCCAGCTGCTTGTCAAAGGCGGCGGTGATGGTGTCCATCATTCCCTCCACCTTCTCCTTGGTGGCGGAGATGTTCTGCCCCTCGATGCCCGCGTCGCCCATGCGGTCATAGGCGTTGAGGATCTTCAAGGTCGTGGGGAGGTAGTACTGCAAAAAGCGGCGGATCTGAGGACGCTTGGCGGGCTTTTCCGCCACCACGTCGAAGATCTTCCCCGTCACGTCCTCCAGATGGTCGATCTGGGCGGAGATCTTGGGGTCGGCGATGGCGCTGTTGAGCCGGCGCATCTCGGACACGGCCTTGTCCCGCTCGGCGCGCAGCTCCGCCAACGCCTTCTCCTCCTCGGTCTGGGGCTTTTTGACCTCCTCCTTCTTCTCCTCCGCCTTGGGCGCGTCAGGAAGCACAATGGTGCGATCCTTCCAGATCAGGCTGCGGCTCAGCACATACACCAGCGCAGACACCGCCGCCGCGGCAATAAAGTGGAAGGGCTTATAGAGGGGGAAGGCAAAGGCCCATATGAGCCATGTGACGCCGATGGCCAGAACGGGGACGGGAGATTTGATGGTTTTGGTGTTCATTCACTTACCTCCTGAACGGGGTGGCGGCGGCTTCGATCCGTCTTCTCTGCGCCAAAAATAGATACAGAGTCATTATACAACACAGGGCCGGGAATGGCAAATTAAATTTTCCTGTAAAAACCCGCAAAACCGCCGGGCGCGACCGCCGGGAAGTTCACATTGACTTTACTGCCGGCGTGGAGTAAAATAACAGGGAATGTGACCAAATCAAAGGAGTTTTCTGCCATGGCTATGACGTTAGAGGACTTTAAGGCCGCGCGCCGCGTGCTGGACGGGGTCATCAGCCCCACCCATCTGGTTCACTCCCCCGCCTTTTCCAAGGCATCGGGAAACCATGTGTACTTAAAGCCGGAGAATTTGCAGATCACCGGGGCTTATAAGATCCGCGGTGCAACTTATAAAGTAAGCACCCTCACCGAGGAGCAGCGCGCCAAGGGCCTGATCACCGCCTCGGCGGGCAACCACGCCCAAGGAGTGGCCATGGCCGCCCAGAAGGCCGGCTGCCGGGCGGTCATCGTCATGCCCACCACTACTCCTCTGGTCAAGGTGAACAACACCAAGGCGCTGGGGGCGGAGGTCGTCCTTTTCGGCGGCACCTTTGACGACGCCGCCGCCAAGGCCCACGAGCTGGAGGCGGAGCAGGGCCTCACCTACATTCCTCCCTTCAACGACGCCACCGTCGCCACCGGACAGGGCACCATCGCCTATGAGATCTTCTCCGACCTCCCCGACGTGGACGTGATCCTCGTCCCCATCGGCGGCGGCGGACTGTGCGCCGGGGTGGCGACCCTGACCAAGCTGCTCAATCCCAATGTTCAGGTCATCGGCGTAGAGCCCTCCGGGGCGGCCAGCATGAAGGCCGCGCTGAAAGCGGGCAAGCCGGTGACGCTGGAGAGCGTGGACACCATCGCCGACGGCGTGGCGGTGAAGACCGTGGGGGATGTGGTGTTCCCCTACATCCAAAAGTATGTGGACGACATCATCACCATTGACGACAGCGAGCTGGTGGATGCGTTCCTCGATATGATGGAGAAGCACAAGATGGTGGTGGAAAACGCGGGGCTGCTGCCCATCGCCGCCCTCAACCATTTGGGCTGCAAGGACAAGAACGTGGCCTGCGTACTTTCGGGGGGCAATATGGACGTGATCACCATGTCCTCCCTCGTTCAGCACGGCCTCATCAACCGGGGGCGCATCTTCACCTTCTCCGTCCTCCTGCCCGACCGCCCCGGCGAGCTGCTGCGGGTGGCGGAGATCATTGCCCGGGAAAAGGGCAACGTGGTCAAGCTGGATCACAACCAGTTCGTGTCCATCAACCGCCAGAGCGCAGTGGAGCTGAAGGTGACACTGGAGGCCTTCGGCCACGAACACAAGGAAGCCATCCTGACCGCTTTGCAGCGGGAGGGCTATCAGGCTCATATCGTCAACACCGCCGACTTTGTGTACTGACCGGCGGAGAGCATAACAGCACCCCGCGGCAGCGGGGCTGCCGCGGGGCTATATCTTCGGTGCGGCGAGCCTGCCGGGTCGTAGCGGCGGACAAAAGAGCCGCAGGCGGGCCGTGGGCGGCTTGGGGGGCCTGCCGCCGTCCCGGAAGCCGAGCCGCTTGCATTATCCTATGCGCCCCCTGCTCCCTTTGCC
>CARXAY010000129.1 GCA_949093475.1 uncultured Oscillospiraceae bacterium | reverse complement strand
CAGGAGGCCTTTGCCCCCGCCGCCGAGCCCACCTCCTTTGCCCCCGAGGAAACCGAGGAGGAGCTGAAGATCGTCCGCACCAAGCGCTTCCCCATGAAGCCCATGACCGCCGAGGAGGCGGTGCTGCAGATGAATCTGCTGGGGCACACCTTCTTCGCCTTCCGCAACGTGGATCAGGACGGCGCCTTCGCCGTGGTCTATCAGCGCAACGACGGCGGCTACGGCCTCATCGAGGACGTGGAAGGGTAACACGCCAATAGAGATACCAAAGGGACGCCTGCGGGCGTCCCTTTTTTGTGGGTTGCGTTTGAAGAGAATCGTGGTATAATGGGTGAGACGGAGTACTCCGTCTATTTTCCCCACCGGGGAAAATAAGGAATGTTAAGGAGGAGAAGAAAGTGAAGAAGCTGCTGGAAAACAAAAAGATGCTGGCCATCCTTGGCGGCTCAGCGGCGGCGGTAGTTCTGACGGCGGTGCTGCTGGTGTACAACCTTGTGATCTTGCCCAATCAGCGTTACGAGGCCGCGACCAAGCTGTTCGCCGAGGGGAATTACGCCGAGGCCTACGAGGCCATCCAAAAAGTGCCTGAAAAGAAGAACGACACCGAGACGTTGCTGCCCTATTATGACGCCTACGCGGATTTCTCCGCCGGGGACTATGCCTCCGCCGCGCAGAAATTTGAGGCGGCGGGAGAGTATGAGGACAGCGTTCCAATGGCGGGCTACTGCAGAGCCGTGGAGTTGATGGAGCAGAAAAAGTACAGCGAGGCCTACGGGGAATTTGCCGCGCTGGGGGAGTTCAGGGACAGTCAGGATATGCTGAAGGAGTGTCCCTACCGTGTGGCGGAGGACTTGCTGGCAAGCGGAAGCTATGAGGAGGCCTTGAGCCGCTTCAAGGTCTTGTCGGGCTATAAGGACAGCGACGCCAAGGGGCAGGAATGTTCCTATCAGCTGGCGTCGGCGGCCTTGGAGCGCAAGGAGTACGGCGACGCGTACAACGCGTTTCTTGCGCTGGGGGATTACGGCAACAGCAAGGAGATGCTCTCCGAGTGCCGCTACCGCATGGCAGGCGACCTGATGGCCGCGGGGGATCTGGCGGGAGCGCTGGAGCGCTACGACGCGCTGGCGGGCTATAAGGACAGCGCCGATCAGGCCAAGGAGTGCCGCTATCAGCAGGCGGCGGCGCTGGCGGCTCAGCAGACGGTGGACGCCATGACCCAAGCGCAGACGCTTTACGGGCAGCTGGGGGACTATAAGGACGCCGCGGCGCAGGTCACCACGCTGGCGGCGGCCATCGAGGAGGCCAGCCGCGTGCCCTATACGCCGTCGTCGGAAGCGTTCTTTGACATTGACTGTACTGATCCGGCGTACATACGATTTAAGCCCTATCGGGCGGCGGTGCTAACGGACGGAAACGGCACAAAGATATTTACGATCCCCAGCGGGATCGGAACGGTCAGTAAGATATCGTCCGATTTGAAATACTATACAATTGGGCCGGGAGGGTCATACACGCAACACGGTCATTTTCAAAATGTACTGACAGCTTCAGGGGGTACGATCAATTCGGGAGAAATTATCTGGAAAGATAGCTGGAAAGACAGTAACAGCTTTAAAACCGAACCTAATAGCGGGACTGCACGCACCTATTCGGTGGATGGAACTTGGGAAGAGGGGGCTGGCTGGTATTGGTATTCGGGAAGCGACAAAGAAAAGGTAAACGTATCGGCGGTTCGCTTTCAGGAAATGGCAGTATCCCTTTCAAAGACCGACCAGAAAAAGAGCGTACACAGCGAATTTATCCGCAAGATACAGTACGGAAGAACCAAGTCGGACTTTGACGGCATGGTAGGCGGTGCGATCATTTTTGGCGAGTACGATTACATGGATCTCGGGTATCTGAGATTCAAAGAGGTTGAAGGTACGCAGATGACCTTGACCAACGGAGTGATCTTGAGCGTCCAAACCAGTTGCGCCGGAGGAGACGTGACAGAAACCTATCGAGGGATGGACATTTACACAAAGGACAACGGCGCTTACATCCGCGTTACACGAGATGTCTACATTTGGTGCGGAGCATACAACGCCGCACAAGCCCGCCAGACCCTCCGGGAACTGATCGACAATTACCACCACCTCTAAGCCTTGGGGCAGCAAAAGGGACGGCCAATTGGCCGTCCCTTTTGTTCGGCGCGCCCAGTGGTCGCGCCCTACGCGGGCAGGTTCAGAACCCGCCCTACGCGATGCCTGTAACCTCGTAGCCCGCGCCGATGACGGCGGCGCGCAGGGCCTCGTCGTCGGCAGAGCCGGTGACCTTGGCGCACTTGTCCTCCAAGCTCACCTCCACGCTGTCCACGCTGGGGACGCCGTGGAGCGCGGCGGAGACGTGGGAGACGCAATGCTGGCACATCATGCCCTCGATCTGGATGGTTTTCATGGTTGTTTCCTCCTTGCTTTCCTGTTTGATTTCGGTTGCTTCTCTATGACCCTCAGGGGCGGGAGCGTCCCTGTGAAGGGGCTTGAACCATTTGAGCCGCAGGGCGTTTGACACCACGCACACCGAGCTGAGGCTCATGGCGGCGGCGGCGAACATGGGGTTCAGCTGCCAGTGGAGCAGGTTGTAAAACACCCCCGCCGCCAGCGGGATGCCCAGACAGTTGTAAAAGAATGCCCAGAACAGGTTTTCCTTGATGTTGCGGATGACCGCCTTGGAAAGGCGCACCGCCGTGGGCACGTCCCGGAGGTCGCTTTTCATCAGCACCACGTCCGCGCTCTCCAGCGCCACGTCCGACCCCGCCCCGATGGCGAGGCCCACGTCGGAGCGCACCAGCGCGGGGGCGTCGTTGATGCCGTCGCCCACCATGGCGACCTTGTGGCCCTCGGCCTGCAGGCGGGCTACCTCCCGCTCCTTGTGGTTGGGGAGGACCTGCGCCACTACGCGCTCGATCCCAAGCTGGTCGGCAATGGCCTTGGCGGTGCGGGGGTTGTCGCCGGTGAGCATCACCACGTCGAGGCCCAGCGTCTCCATGTCCCGCACGGCTTGGGCGGAGGTGTCCTTGACCTGATCAGCCACGGCGATCAGCCCCAGCAACTTGCCGTTTTCCGCGAAATAGAGGGGTGTTTTGCCCTGCTGGGCGAGGGTGCGGGCAGTCTCCTCCATGGAGGAGATATCCACCTTATTGGTTTCCATAATTCCAGCATTGCCGGCCAAGATATCCTTGCCGGCGATGGTGGCGGAGACTCCTTGCCCGTGGGCGGCTTGGAAGTTCTCTACTGCTGGAAGCTCATAGCCAAGTTGGTTTACATAATATGCAACCGCCTTGGCCAGCGGATGCTCGCTCTTGTGTTCCAGCGCGGCGGCGAGGGTGAGCAGCCGCCGCTCCTCTACCCCTTGGGCGGGGCGGACGTCGGTGACTTGGGGCTTGCCCTGCGTCAGCGTGCCCGTCTTATCGAGAACCACGGTGTCTACCTTGTGGAGGGTTTCCAGACTTTCGGCGGATTTGATGAGGATGCCGTTTTCCGCGCCCTTGCCTGTCCCCACCATGATGGCCACGGGGGTGGCGAGGCCCAGCGCGCAGGGGCAGGAGATCACCAGCACCGCCACAGCGGAGGTGAGGGCCATTTCCACTGTGCCGCCCACAGCCAGCCAGACGATGGCGGTGACGGCGGCAATGGCCATGACTACGGGGACAAACACCCCGGCCACCCGGTCGGCCAGCTTGGCGATGGGAGCTTTGGAGGCGCTTGCCTCCTCCACCAGCGCGATCATCTGGGCCAAAGTGGTGTCCTGACCCACCTTGGTGGCCTCCATGGTGAACGCCCCGGAGGTGTTGATGGAGGCGGCGATGACCGTATCGCCCACCGCCTTGTCCACGGGGATGGACTCCCCGGTGAGGGCGGATTCGTCCACTGCCGACGCACCCTCCCGGACGATGCCGTCCACTGGAACACGCCCGCCGGGACGAACCACCACCAGCTCGCCCACCTTCACGTCCTCCACGGGAACCTCTGTCTCTACGCCGCTGCGCAGAACTTGGGCGGTTTTGGGCCGCAGATCCATGAGCCGGGAGATGGCCTGCCCGGTCTTGCCCTTGGAGCGGGTCTCCAAGAATTTGCCCAGCGTAATGAGAGTGAGGATCATCCCCGCCCCCTCGAAGTAGAGATCCATGGAGTACCGGCTCACCCGCGCCAGATCGCCGTGGCCCAGCCCCCAGCCGATCTGGTAAAGGGCGGCGACACCGTAGACCACCGCCGCGGCAGAACCGACGGCAATGAGGGTGTCCATGTTGGGCGCGCGATGCCACAGGGACTTGAAGCCCACCCGGTAGTATTTCTGGTTGATGACCATGATGGGGAGAACCAGCAAAAACTGGGTGAACGCAAAGGCAAAGGCGTTTTCCACGCCGTGGAAAAAGTGGGGGATGGGCAGGCCCATCATGTGACCCATGGAGAGGTAGAAGAGGGGCAGGAGGAAGCAGAGGGAAGCCCAGAAGCGGCGTTTCATGTTCTGAAGCTCCCCGGCCATGGGG
>CARXAY010000128.1 GCA_949093475.1 uncultured Oscillospiraceae bacterium | reverse complement strand
ATCGAAGTGTTCATTGATCTGCTTGGTGAACTCCACGGCGGCGTTATAGCCCATTTTCTTCTGGCGGTTGTTCATGGCTGCCACCTCGATGATCACGGCCAGATTTCGCCCGGGCTTGACGGGAACAGTGAGGGAGGGAATGTCCACGTCCAGAACGCTGGTATAAAGGTTTTCTGTGCCCAAACGGTCATAGACGGCGTTTTCCCGCCACTGCTCCAAGTTGACGATGATGTCGATCTCCTGTTGCTCCTTGACTGCGCCCATGCCGAAAAGCTGGCGCACATCCACCACGCCGATGCCGCGCAGCTCGATGTAGTGACGGATCAAGGCGGGAGCTGTACCCACCAGACGCTTGGTGTCGGTGCGTTTGATCTCCACGGCGTCGTCGGCAATGAGGCGGTGGCCGCGTTTGACCAGCTCGATGGCGGTCTCGCTTTTACCTACGCCCGCTTCGCCCAGAAGAAGCACCCCTTCACCGTAGACCTCTAAAAGAACGCCATGTCGGGTGATACGGGGCGCTAAGGAGTTTTTTAGAAAGCTGATGAGGGCACTCATAAAGGTGCAGGTGGCGTCGGGGGTGCGCAGAATGGTGCGGTTGTACTTTTCCGCCATCTCCAGACACTCCGGATAAGGCTCTAAAGAGCGGGTGATGATCAGGGTCGGGATGGGGTAGCTGAAGAGCTGGTCAAAGATATTGCGGCGCTGCTGTGAGGTGAGGCCGGCCAGATAAGTATTCTCCACCAGACCCATCAGCTCGATCCGCATGGGGTCAAAGTAATCAAAGAAGCCGGTGAGCTGTAGGCCGGGACGGTTTACGTCCTCCAAAGTGATGGGGGTGTCCTCATAGCCCGGCGCGCTGCGAATGACCTCCAGCTTGAATTCCTGAATAACTGCGCCAAGGCTGATGTGGTAAGGGGTCGCCATGCTTATCTCTCCTTTCAGTGTCGTGGGTTGGTATCATCATAGCGGATTGGGGCGGACAATTATGTCGAAAGCGTGCGGAGATGCTGTTTTGCAACCTTTTTATAGAAGAACACACTTAAAATAACGCAAAGGGTCTGAGAGATGGGATAAGAACACCAAACACCCTCGGGATAAAAATAGGTAAACAGGGCGGCAATGGGGACGAGAGAAAGGATCGTGCGGGTCAAGGAGGCAATAAGACTTAAAACAGGGGCGTCCAACGCCTGAAACACGCCGCTGAGGACAATAGCGATGGCGGCCATGGGGAAAGAAAGGCTGATGGTACGAAGGGCGACGATCCCCACCGCGACCGCGGCCTCCGGAGGATTGAAGAGGGAGAGAAAGACCTGCGGGAAGAGCCAGAAAAGCAGCGTGCCGCAGCACATGATAACCATAGAGAGCATGATGGAAAAACGAATGGTTTCCCGGATACGGTCTGCTTTTCGGGCGCCGTAGTTATAGCTGATAATGGGGATCACGCCGTTATTTAGGCCAAAGATGGGCATCAGGACAAAGGATTCGATCTTGATGTAGGCTGTGATGACAAACATATGGGCATCGCTGATCGAACCCAAGAACTTATTCATAATAGAGACGGCTACCGTGGTGAGGGACTGCATCAGGATGGCGGGCAGACCGATGCGGTAGATGTCTGCCACAAGGTGACCGTGAAAGCGAAACTCACGGGGGCGGATGGGGACAATTCGATTGCGAAGCACCATCACAAAGCCGATGGTCATCCCCAGCCACTGGCCGGCAATGGTTGCAATGGCCGCGCCCGCTACACCCATGGCGGGAAAGCCGAAGTAGCCGAAAATCAGAATAGGGTCAAAGATGATGTTAAAAAGCGCGCCCGCGCCTTGGATGACCATAGGGCCGATGGAGTTCCCGCTGGCCTGCAAAATACGCTCGGCGGAAAACTGCATACACATCCCCAGCGAACCGATGGTGACGATGCGGAGGTAATCCGTGCCGTAGCGGAGGACATCGGGGTCGTTGGTATAAAGGCCGATAAACGGCTTTGCGGCAAAGAGGCCAAAGGCCGCAAGGGCCAGCCAAATGCAAAAGTAGATGAGGTAGCTGTGCAAGGCGACCTGAGACGCTTCCTCGGTGTTTTTCTCTCCCAAGCGGCGGGCCAGCAAGGCGTTGACGCCTACTCCTGTTCCGGCGCAGATGGCGATCATCAAAGACTGGGCAGGGAAGGCATAGCCCAGAGCCAAAAAAGCCTTGTCGCTGGCCCAAGAGACGAAAATGCCGTCCACCATGTTGTAAAGAGCCTGAACCAGCATGGAGAGCATGATGGGCCAAGACATGGTGATGACCAGTTTTTTAACGGGCATTACGCCCATTTTGTTTTCTTGGGGGTTCAGGGTGTTTTCGTGGGTATCCAAGTGATCTTCTCCTTTTCTCTTTGGTGCTTTGTCTATTTATAACGTCTTGACGTAGCGCAGGTCTACGCAGACCTTGGGCGGAAAGAGGATCTCGGTAGAAGTGCCGTCCCAAGCAAAGCCGTGGGCGGCATAGAAACGGCGCGCCTTTTCATTCTCCCGCAGCACAAAGACGAAAGCGTTTTGGAAGCCGTCCGCTTTCAGCCGTTTCAGAGCTTCTTCAAACAAAATGCTGCCGTAACCCTTGCCCCGCTCGGCAGGGTGGGTGTAAAACGATGCGATCTCGCCCCAGTCGGCGTAGGCGGTGTTGTCAAAGGTGCAGATATCGCCTACGTTATAATTACTCACGCGGGCGCGGCAGTAGTTGATGCAGGAAACGGGGGTATCGCCTCGGTAAAGAAGCAGGCCGTGAACGCCGTTTTGGGTGAGATAATTTTGCCGAAACACCTCCACCCAGCGGTCGTCAGTGATCTCCCGGGCCATATAGTCTGCCGGGACAGCATCGATGTAAGTGTCCCGCCAGCCCAGCGCGTGAATAAGGGACATGGCCCGAAAATGCTCATCAGTGGCGGCCTCTATGATATGCAAATCTTCCATCGCTATTTTGCCGCTCCCGCAAGCTCTTTTTCCGCCTCTTGCTTGGCAAGGGCCTTGGCATTGGCCAGCATGAGCTTGATGCGGTTTTCCTGATTGATCTGGGTGGCGCTGGGGTCGTAGTCGATGGCGACAATGTTGGAATACGGGTAGTCGTCCTTGAGCCGGCGGATCATGCCCTTGCCCACGATATGGTTGGGCAGGCAGCCAAAGGGCTGGGTGCAGACGATGTTGGGTACGCCGGAATGGATTAGCTCCAGCATCTCGGCGGTGAGCAGCCAGCCCTCACCCATCTTGTTGCCGTCGCCTAAATAGCCTTGGATCAGACGGTGCAGATCCTCGAACGTTCCGGGGGCGCGGAAACGCCCGGACTCCTTCAAGGCTTGGATCATAGCCTTTTGGCAGCGCTCCACATAGCGCTTGAAGAGGATACAGACCTTTTTCTTGATCCACTTGCCGCCGTAGAGGTCGATATCCGCAATGCGGTTATGAATCTTGAAGATGATGAAGTCAGTCAAGCCGGGGACGACCGGCTCTGCCCCCTCGGAGAGAAGGAAAGCCTCCAGATTGTTGTTGCCCAGCGGGGAGAACTTCACATAGATCTCGCCCACAACGCCTACGCGAACCTTGCTTTCGCCCGTAACGGGGATGGCCTTGAACTGGCCGCAGATGCGGCGGAAGTTTTGGCACATACTCTTATAGGAAAGACCCTTGCCGGCGTCCATCTCCGCAATAAGCCAGCGGATGCAGTCGTCTACGGCTTTGTCTGTGTCGCCGGGGGTGACCTCGTAAGGGCGGACTTGATTGGCCACGTTCATAATAATGTCGCCGTACATCATGGCAAAGACGGCCTTACGTAAGAAGTTCAATGAGAGCTTAAAGCCCGGGTTTTTCTCCAGCCCGGAGAGGTTCACTGAGATGACGGGAATATAGGCCATGTCCGCTTTTTCCAGCGCCTTGCGGAGTAGATGGATATAGTTGGACGCACGGCAGCCGCCGCCGGTCTGCGTGATGACCAACGCCACCTTATGGGGATCGTAGCCACCGTTTTTGACTGCGTCAATGAGCTGGCCGATGACCAGCAGAGCGGGGAAGCAAGTGTCGTTGTGGACATACTTCAGCCCTTCGTCCACGATGCCCCGGTGGTGGGTGTTGAGCATGACAGCGTGGAAGCCCTCTTTTCGCAGCAACTCCACCATCATGGAAAAATGGATGGGCAGCATCTGGGGAACCAGAAGAGTATAGTCCTTTTTCATCTCTTCGGTGAAAATCAGACGGCCGGTCTTATCGTAGATCAGTTCAGCCATGGAAAGCAGCTCCTTTCGGGAGAGGTTCGTTAAAAAGCCAGTGGAAGGTGGGAACGGAGGGGGTCATGCCCAGAGAACGCTGGAGGGCCAGAGAGGCCACGTTGGTCGTGAGGACAGAGCCGTAAGGGGTCTCGCCCCGGGCCAAATGACGGCTGATCTGGTGAAGCTCCAGCAGCTTGCCGACCCCACGACAGCGGTAGTCGGGGCGGACTTGCAAAAGCCCCATAGCGCCTTCCCCGTGGACGCCGATAAAGCCCGCCAAAACATCGCCGTCGAATGCACCCAGCATCACGC
>CARXAY010000127.1 GCA_949093475.1 uncultured Oscillospiraceae bacterium | reverse complement strand
AGCGGGGAGAGCTGTCTCTGGAGCAGGTGGTCACCGTGCCGGAGGGCTTCGACGGCGCTCTGGAGCTGGGGGCCACCAGCCAGAACCTGAAGGTGGGGGAGGAGATCGGCGTTCTGGAGCTTCTCTACTGCGCGCTGGTGGCCTCCGCCAACGACGCCTGCAACGTGCTGGCTACGGCGGTAGCGGGGGACGTGCCCTCCTTCGTGTCCCGGATGAACCACCGTGCGGAGGAGTTGGGCCTGACGGGCACCCACTTTGTCAACGCCCACGGCCTCCACGCCGAGGAGCATTACACCACCGCCCATGACATCGCCGTTTTGACCCGGCTGGCCCTGCAAAACGAGACCTTTGCCACGCTGGTCTCCTCCAAAAACCACACCGTCCCCGCCACCAACCTGACGGGGGAGCGGCGGTTCTCCAGCACCAACGCCCTCCTCCTGCCCATCTACGAGGGGCGGTATGTCTACCCCCGGGCCATCGGGGTCAAGACGGGGACGACCAACGCAGCGGGAAAGTGTCTGGTGTCCGCCGCCAAAAAGGGCGACAGGACGCTGATCTGCGTGGTCTTGGGCGCGGAGGACGTGGAGGACGAAAACGGGCGGCGCACCCGCATGGTGTTTACCGAGAGCAAGCGGCTGTTGGAGTGGGGCTTTGACACCTTCGCCGACCGCACCCTTCTGGACACCGCCGTTCCGCTGGCGGAGGTGGGGGTGACCCTATCCACCGACGTGACCGCCGTGGCGGTAAAGCCCCAGACCACCATTTCCGCCATCCTGCCCAAGGACTTAGACCCCAAGGAATTTCAGCGGGACGTCACCCTCTACGCCGACAGCGTGGAAGCTCCCGTGGCGGCGGGGCAGGAGCTGGGAGAGGTCACCGTCCGCAACGGCGACGACGTATACGGTACGGTGAAGTTAGTGGCGGCGGCGGAGGCGGAGCGCAGCGAGCTTTTGAGCAATCTGAAGGCCGTGAAGGACTTTTTCGCCAAGCCCCTTGTCCGTATCCTTCTGGCGCTGCTGGGGGTGGCTCTGATCCTGCTCATCCTCCGCTTCGGCGTGCTGGGCAAACGGCGCACCCGCTACGAGGGTCACGCCAAGGGCTACCGCGGCCGCTCCCGCCGGAAATCAAGGTAATTTTTACTTGACGGCAGGGGTTTCCTATGCTATAATACCAAATTGCGCTATGGGATTATTGCGCCCATTTGCGCCAAATGTGGTTTTAATGGAATAATCTTCTGGATTTTCCGTTAAAATAGGAACAAAACTTTTGAAGAAAGGAGGAGAACTATGCCTACGTTCAACCAACTGGTGCGTAAGGGACGCAAGAGCGCCACTTACAAGTCCACCGCTCCCGCCATGCAGTTTGGCCTGAACACCATCAAGAACCGGGAGACCGACCTGCCCAGCCCTCAGAAGAGAGGGGTGTGCACCGCCGTTCGTACCTCGACCCCCAAGAAGCCTAACTCGGCCCTTCGTAAGATCGCCCGTGTGAAGCTCACCAACGGCTACGAGGTCACCGCTTATATCCCCGGTGTCGGCCACAACCTTCAGGAGCATAGCGTGGTGATGATCCGCGGCGGCCGTGTCAAGGACTTGCCCGGCGTGCGCTACCACATCATCCGCGGCACTCTGGATACCCAGGGCGTCAACGGCCGTATGCAGGCCCGCTCCAAGTATGGCGCGAAGCGTCCCAAGGCCGGCAAGAAGTAATTCGGGCCTGCCGAACCCCAAAAGCATTTTTCAGAGCAAAATTGCCCTGTGGATCATATAGATCTTCGGGGCGCAACGGACGCGTTCCATTGCGTTCGAGTACCGTTGACATCATTTTTATAATGAAGGAGGGAAGCGAAGTGCCCAGAAGAGGAAACGTACCCAAGCGGGAGGTTCTGCCCGACCCGCTGTATCATTCCGTCTTAGTCACCAAGCTCACCAACAGCATCATGCTCGACGGCAAGAAGGGCGTGGCGCAGAAGGTCGTCTACGGCGCCTTCGACATCATCAAGGAAAAGACCGATAAGGAGCCCCTTGAGGTGTTCACCGCCGCGCTGGAAAACATTATGCCGTCTCTGGAAACCAAATCCCGCCGCGTGGGCGGTTCTACCTATCAGGTGCCCATGGAAGTCCGCCCCGAGCGGCGGCAGACCTTGGGCCTCCGGTGGCTCACCACCTATTCCCGCGGCCGCGGCGAAAAGACCATGAAGGAGCGGCTGGCCGCCGAGATCATGGACGCCGCCAACAACACCGGCTCTGCCGTGAAGAAGCGTGAGGACACCCACAAGATGGCCGAGGCAAACCAAGCGTTTGCCCACTACCGCTGGTAAGTCGAGGAGTTTGCAATATGCCAAGAAAAGTTAGCTTAGAGAACACCAGAAACATCGGCATCATGGCCCACATCGACGCGGGCAAGACCACCACCACCGAGCGCATCCTGTTCTACACCGGCGTGAACTACAAGATCGGTGAGACCCATGACGGCACCGCCACCATGGACTGGATGGCCCAGGAGCAGGAGCGCGGCATCACCATCACCTCCGCCGCCACCACCTGCTACTGGAAGGGGACGAAGAACCAGTTCCCCCAGACCCGTCTGAACATCATCGACACCCCGGGCCACGTGGACTTCACCGTAGAGGTGGAGCGCTCCCTGCGCGTGCTGGACGGCTCTGTGACCGTCATGTGCGCCAAGGGCGGCGTCGAGCCCCAGTCCGAGACGGTTTGGCGTCAGGCGGACACTTACAAAGTGCCCCGCATGATCTACGTCAACAAGATGGACATCATGGGCGCGGACTTCTTCCACGTTCTGGACATGATCCACGACCGCCTCAAGTGTAACGCCGTGCCCATCCAGCTCCCCATCGGCAAGGAGGATACCTTCAAGGGTATCATCGATCTGGTGGAGATGGACGCCGACATCTACTACGACGAGATGGGTCAGGATATGCGTGTGGAGGAGATCCCCGCCGACATGGTGGATCTCGCCAACGAATACCGCGAGAAGCTCATGGACGCCGTCTCCATGCTGGACGACGAGGTCATGGAGCTGATGATGGAGGACAAGCCCGTTCCTCAGGAGCTGATCCGCAAGGTCATTCGCAAGGCCACCATCGCCAACGAGCTGGTGCCCGTCACCTGCGGCACGTCCTACAAGAACAAGGGCGTGCAGAAGCTGCTGGACGCCATCGTGGACTATATGCCCTCTCCCGTGGACATCCCCCCCATCGAGGGTGTGAACCCCGAGACCGACGAGACCGATTCCCGTCCCGCGTCTGACGAGGCTCCCTTCTCCGCGCTGGCCTTCAAGATCGCCACCGACCCCTTCGTGGGCCGTCTGTCCTTCGTGCGTGTCTACTCCGGCGTTTTGAACACCGGCACCAGCGTCTTGAACTCCACCAAGAACGCCAAGGAGCGCATTGGCCGCATTCTCCAGATGCACGCCAACCACCGGGAGGATATCGAGACCGTCTACTCCGGCGACATCGCCGCCGTCATCGGCCTGAAGAACTCCACCACCGGCGACACTCTGTGCGACGAGAAGCACCCCATCATTCTGGAGTCCATGGAGTTCCCCGAGCCCGTCATCCGCGTGGCCATCGAGCCCAAGACCAAGGCCGGTCAGGAGAAGATGGGCATCGCCCTCTCCAAGCTGGCCGAGGAAGACCCCACCTTCAAGACGTGGACGGACGAGGAGACCGGCCAGACCATCATCGCCGGCATGGGCGAGCTTCACCTTGAGATCATCGTGGATCGTCTGCTCCGCGAGTATAAGGTGGAGGCCAACGTGGGCGCGCCTCAGGTCGCCTATAAGGAGACCATCCGCCAGACCGTCAAGCAGGACACCAAGTATGCCCGCCAGTCCGGCGGTAAGGGCCAGTACGGCCACGTGGTCATCACCGTCGAGCCCAACGAGCCCGGCGCGGGCTATGAGTTCCTCAACGAGATCACCGGCGGCGTCATCCCCAAGGAGTATATTCCCGCCGTTGACGCGGGTATTCAGGGAGCGATGCAGGCCGGCGTGCTGGCCGGCTACCCTGTGGAGGACGTGAAGGTTCACCTGACCTTCGGTTCTTACCACGAGGTGGACTCTTCCGAAATGGCCTTTAAGATCGCCGGCTCTATGGCCTTCAAGGAGGCCTGCCGCAAGGCCAACCCCGTGCTGCTCGAGCCGGTGATGAAGGTGGACGTGACCGTGCCCGACGAGTATCTGGGCAACGTCATCGGCGACCTCACCTCCCGCCGCGGCATGGTTCAGGGGCAGGAGTCCCGCCCCGGCGCGACCCAAGTGGATGCGCTGGTGCCGCTGGCCGAGATGTTCGGCTACGCCACCGACCTGCGCTCCCGCACGCAGGGCCGCGGCCAGTACACCATGGAGCCCCACAGCTATGTGGAGATCCCCAAGTCCATCGCCGAGAAGATCATTGCCCAGCGCGGCAAGAGCAGCGACGATTGACAGGGATGCAAGTTTTCCTGAAAAGGGACTTGCTTTTTCCCCAAAGATGTTATACAATCAGCAGTAACGTATGCTGAACCCTACCCCCCAAATAATTCTTGGATCACAA
>CARXAY010000126.1 GCA_949093475.1 uncultured Oscillospiraceae bacterium | reverse complement strand
CCCTTTGGTCGGGTCGCACATCGAGCGGCAAGACGGTGGCGGCGAAATTGCTTCGTGCCCGAACCATCCTACTGGCCCCGCCGGAGTTACGGCCTGTCCACCTTACCGTCCTTGACCCCAAGGAGGATATAGACTTCTCCTATCTGGACGGCCTCCCCCATTTCTATAAGGGGGAGGCCGCTCCGAGGGGCTTTGACCGCTTTTTCGAGGACTACCTTGCCCGCAAAGAGGGGCGGGATTTAAGCACCAATCTCAAAATTCTGTTCTGTGACGAGTTCGCCAGCCTCGTCAACCTGATAGAAGATAAGAAAGAGCGAGAAGCCGCCCAACGCCACCTCTCCCTCTTGGCGATGCTCTCCCGCAGTAGGCACTTCTCCGTCCAACTTGCGACCCAACAGCCGAGCGCACAAATCTTCGGGGCCGCTGGGACTGCCAGCAGGGAACAGTTTGGGGTGGTCTGCCTGCTTGGTGACAGCGGCTCCGAGACACGGAGAATGCTCTTTGATGGAGACAGTATAGAGCGCATGAAAGAATTTGGCTCCATCGGTGGGCGGGGTGTTGGCTGGCTCTCCATCAACGGCGGCATAGCGCAACCTGTGCGAGTGCCAATCGTTGGAGATATGGAGAAGCTAAACCGTGTGATCTATAACTGCCTTGCTCGTCAAGCGGAACAGTAACCCCAAACCGGGCCGGGCGGCGGCGCAAGCCGCAAGCCCGGCCCCCGGCGAGCCGCAAAGCGGCCCAGCCGGGAAACCTGCCCAGTATCTAATTAGGGCAGAGTTGATGTACCAGAGGAAAACAATATGGACTATTACCGCCCAATCTATACCAATGACGGCCTGACCCTTACCGTAGACGGCCTCATTGTTGACTATTACCTAAGCAATCCAAAAGACCGTGACGAACTGGCTCAAATGCTCTCCACCCTCGACCTACGCTATGCCGTCAATAGCCGCCACTGGCCCAGCCTCCGTATCGGAACATTCCGGGAAAACCTAACCTTGACCTTTGCAGACGGCAGCTCCTTCTACATCGGCCTCGGCCTGAACGAGGTCAAGCCGAACTTTGGGCGGATACGCCTTGACGTAAACCCAAACCACTGCGTACGTCATCAAGTCTTTCAAATCATCTTGGGCTATCTAAATATGACGTGTAAAAAATTTCGCACAACGGTACGGCGGTTCGACCTCGCCATTGACCTCGAAGCAGACCGGGCCGATGTGGAGCTGCTGAAAGACCACCGGGCCTATACAGAAATCCGCAAGAGCCAGACAGACCGCACACAATATCTCGGCGCACGTTCAGCGGGAGGCCGTATCAAGCTGTATAACAAGACCATCGAAAGCAAGCTGAAAGGCCCTCCGCTCACACGGTTAGAATTGACGCTTGACCCATCTGTACCATATTCAAATATAACTTGGCCCAAAGCGTACGCAATCAAGACCCGACAAGCCCAGCTTGACGAGCTGGCCCACCTGACCGACACGGAACGGGCTTTGCTGGATGGTATTCTCGCCGGGAACATAGACCTAACCCGGCTGGGCCGAAAGACCCGCTTGAAGCTGGAACAGTACATGAGCGGCTATGTCCAGTGGATCACCGTTTCCCCCTCGGATTATCAACAAATCCTAAACCGTCTACGCACCCTGACCGATTATCCAAATTCAGACCTTGGCGTTGACACGGTGCTTGATACCCCGCCTCGTCCTCGGCCTACGCTCCCGGCTTGGGTGGAGGACGCAGACCGTAGCCCCATAAACCAACTTGCCCTATAAACATCAGCGGTGAAGGTCACGGCCCTTAATCATAAAAGACGGCGGCTCCAGCCGCCCACCTTTGACCTCTGCATAATGACGGCCCGCAGGCCGCACCGCTATAACGAAATTATCTTCCCGAAAAGGAGGGTGAGCCTCTTTATGGACACCTTACCTGACGTATTGACCCCAGCGGAAACCGCCAAGGTATTGCATATAGGCCGCACTACCATGTATCGGCTTTTGAAAGAAAAACAAATAAAAAGTTTTCAAATCGGCAGAAAAATCTTAATTCCAAAGAAGTATCTTCAGGAATTTATTGCAAATTCCGCCGAAGTGTGCTATAATAGTGACTGTAAGATGGTAGGCAATCCGCCTGTTGCGGGAAAGGAGTAAACATGAAAGCAACAGGAAGCCTACGGCTCATCAAAAGAGGCATTTGGCAGATGGTTTTTGAGTATCAAGACGCTATTGGTCAACGGCGGCAGAAGTCCGAAAGCACAGGCTTGCCCGAAAAGGGCAACAAGCGCAGGGCACAAGCGATGTTGGAGAAACGGCTGGACGAAATGGAACGGCAGTACACAGCGGCGTTAGAAGTCAAGAACGTCCAGTTCCTATCCTTCATGCGTTCTTGGCTGGACGATGTAGTGTCCTACAAGGTCAAGGAAAACACGCTGTCACAGTATCGGTATGTGTTCGAGGGCTACATCTGCAAGTATAAGCCCTTCCACGGCGTCAAACTCCAAGACGTGACCCCGGCTCTGCTCCAAAGCTACTACAACGCCCAGCTAAAGGCGGGACTGTCCCCGAACACGATCCGAAAGCACCACGCCAACATCCACAAGTGTCTGGACTACGCCGTGCGGCTGTGTATGCTCCCGGTCAATCCCTCGGTTATGACCGAGCTGCCCCCAAAGCGAAAGTACAGAGGGGCTACGGCCTACACCCCGGAACAGTCCAAGACCCTGCTAAAGCTGTTCGAGGGGGACACGTTGGAAACCGCCGTTATGCTGGCGGCAACCTACGGCCTCCGCAGAAGCGAGATTTGCGGCCTACGCTGGGACGCTGTGGATTTTGACACCGGGGTGGTACACATCTGCTACACCGCCGTTATGGACAAGGGAAGGGTCTTGTACTCGGACAGCACCAAGACCGCCACCAGCAATCGGAAATTGCCTCTTACGGCCTTTATGCGGGCCTATCTTCAAAAGGTCAAGGCCCAGCAATCGGAAAGCAAAGAGCTTTTGGGTTCGGCGTATCAAGACAGCGGTTTTGTCTGCGTCTACGCTGACGGTTCTCCCATCCGTCCCGACTTCGTAACACCCCACTTCCAGCGGATATTAAAACAAGGCGGCCTCCCGGTCATTCGATTCCATGACCTCCGCCACTCCGCCGTTTACGCTCTGCGCAAAGGCGGCTGTGACGCAAAGGACATACAGACTTGGTTGGGCCACAGTGACGTTTCCACAACGCTGAACATCTATGGTCACTTGCTGGGCGGGGATATGGAACGGCTGGGGAAAGTGATGGATTCGCTTCTTTTTCAGGAGGCGAAAGCCGGGTGATTTCAAGGGCTTGCGGGACGTTCTGCGGGACATTTGCGGGACACAAAATAGAAAACCGCCAAAAAGTTCATAAAATTGAACCTTTCAGCGGTTTTCTGGTACGCCCGAAGGGACTCGAACCCCCAACATTCAGAACCGGAATCTGACGCTCTATCCAATTGAACTACGGACGCATCCCGTTGTCTTTCAACAACGGAATATATTGTACCACAGTTCCCTGCAAAACGCAAGCCCTTTTTCAGCCGAGCAGCAGCTTGTCGTCCGCTTCGTCGCTGCCGCTGGCCCGACTGAACATATTCAAAAGCTGCTCCACGGTGAGCTTTTTCTTCTCCTCCCCGGCCACGTCCACCACGATACGGCCCTCGTACATCATAATAAGCCGGTTGCCGTGGGCAATAGCGTCGCGCATATTGTGGGTGATCATCAGGGTGGTGAGGCGATCCTTCTGCACGATACGCTCGGTGGCGTCCAGCACCTTCGCCGCCGTCTTGGGGTCGAGGGCGGCGGTATGCTCGTCTAAAAGCAGCAGGTCGGGCTTGCGCAGCGTCGCCATCAACAGGGTCAACGCCTGCCGCTGGCCGCCGGAGAGGAGGCCCACCTTGGAGGTCAGGCGATCCTCCAGCCCCAGATCCAGCATTTTGAGCTGTTCCCTGTATTCCTCCCGCTCGGCCTTGGTGATCCCGGCGCGCAGGCCGCGGCTCTTGCCCCGGCGGGCGGCCAGCGCCAGATTTTCCTCGATCTGCATGGTTGCGGCCGTGCCCATCATGGGGTCTTGGAACACCCGGCCGATGTATTTGGCCCGCTTATGCTCGGGCAGCTTGGTCACGTCCACCCCGCCGATGGAGATACTGCCCCGGTCAACGCTCCACACACCGGAGACGGCGTTCAGAAGGGTGGACTTGCCCGCGCCGTTGCCGCCGATGACGGTGACGAAGTCGCCGTCCTCCAGCGTCAGCGACACACCCCGCAGGGCGGTCTTTTCATTCACCGTCCCCGCGTTGAAGGTCTTCCAAAGGTTTTTGATCTCAAGCATGGTCGTCCCCTCCTATCTCTACCCCCGCCTTTGTGGACACCTTCACCTGCGCGTGGAAGTATTTCCCCTTCCAGTAAGGCACGGTGAGGAACAGCGCCACCACCACGGCGGTGAGGAGCTTCAGGTAGTTGGGGTTCATGCCCAGCTGAAGCACCGCCTGAATGACGATATAGTAAAGGATCGCGCCGATGGACACGGAAAGGAGCTTAAGGGCGAAGTTCCGGAAGAGCTTATCC
>CARXAY010000125.1 GCA_949093475.1 uncultured Oscillospiraceae bacterium | reverse complement strand
CAACATGGACAGCGGCATCTACGCCGCCATGAGCGCCGGGGAGAAGCTCCAGTACGCCTGCGGCGGCATCGTGGTCGCCGGCCTTTTGTATCTGGTGCTGGCCCTCGTCATTAAGCTGGTGGGCGTACATAAGGTCATGCGCTTCCTGCCCCCCGTGGTCACCGGCCCGATCATCATCTGCATCGGCCTGAACCTCGCTCCCTCCGCCGTGACCAACGCCTCCTCCTGCTGGTGGCTGGCTCTGATCGCCATGGCCATCATCATCGTGTGCAACATCTGGGGCAAGGGCATGGTGAAGATCATCCCCATCCTTCTGGGCGTTGTGGGCGCATACATCGTCGCCATCTTTGCCGGCAAGGTAGACTTCACCGCCGTGAAGGAGGCCGGCTGGATCGGCTTCCAGCCCTTTATCACCGACTTCGGCGGCAGCGTCACCAAGTTTGACATCTCCGCCATTCTGGTCATGGCCCCCATTGCCATCGCCTCCATGATGGAGCATATCGGCGATATGTCCGCCATCTCCGCCACCGTGGGCGAGAACTTCATGGAAGATCCGGGCCTCCACCGCACCCTCATCGGCGACGGCATCGCCACCTCTCTGGCCGGCCTGTTCGGCGGCCCTGCCAACACCACCTACGGCGAGAATACCGGCGTGCTGGTGCTGAGCCGCGTCTATGACCCCCGCGTCATCCGGCTGGCCGCGGTCTACGCCCTCGTCCTCTCCTTCTCCCCCAAGTTTGCCGCCGTCATCGGCGCGCTGCCCTCCGCCATCATCGGCGGCGTGAGCTTCATCCTCTACGGCATGATCTCCGCCATCGGCGTGCGTAACGTGGTGGAAAACAAGGTGGACTTCACCAACTCCCGCAACCTCATCATCGCCGCCACCATCATGGTCTGCGGCTTGGGCTTCACCGGGGGGCTTACCTTCCACGTGGGCGGCGCGTCCATCACCCTCACCGGTCTGGCCATCGCCGCCATCGCCGGCATCGCCCTCAACGCCATCCTCCCCGGCAAGGACTATGTCTTCGGCAAGGACGACGGCCACGATTCCGCCAACCTCGGCAAATACTAAGATACCATAAGACGCATCAAAAAGGACGGTTCCGCGGAACCGTCCTTTTTGATGCTCTGTTTTACCGCTCCGCCATGGGGATGTACTTCCCGGCGGGGGCGACGGCGCGGTAGGCCGGGCGGATGATCTTGTTGCCGGGGTTGTAGACCTCCTCAATGCGGTGGGCGCACCAACCCACCATACGGGCGATGGCAAACAGCGGCGTATACAGCTCGCTGGGAATGTTCATCATCTTGTAGACCAGCCCCGAGTACATATCTACGTTGGCGCAGATGGGCTTGTTGTCCCCCTTCACCTTCGCCAAAACAGCGGGGGCTAACTTTTCCACCGTCTCAAAGAGGGCAAATTCCTTGGAGAAGCCCTTCTGCTCCGCCACCTTGCGGGCCATATCCTTCAGCAGGATGGCGCGGGGATCGGAAAGGGTGTAAATGGCGTGCCCCATGCCGTAAATGAGCCCCGAGCCGTCCCCCGCCTCCTTGCGGGCGATCTTCTCCAAGAACCGCTCTACCTCCGTCTCGTCCGCCCAGTTTTCCACGCTCTCCTCGATGTAGCCGAACATCTCCATAACCTTCTGGTTCGCGCCGCCGTGGCGCGGGCCTTTCAGCGAGCCCACCGCGGCGGAGATGCTGGAGTAGATATCCGTGCCGGAGGAGGACAGCACCCGGCAGGCAAAGGCGGAGTTGTTGCCGCCGCCATGCTCCATATGAAGCACCAGACACAGATCCAGCAGCCGGGCCTCCATCTCGGTGAACTGGTTGTCGGGACGGATGGAGTGAAGGAAGTCCTCCGCCACCGACAGCTCCGGCCGGGGACGGTGGAGGTAAAGGCTCTCGTTGTCGTAGTAGTGCCGCTTCACCGCAAAGGCGTGGGCCACGATGGTGGGCACGCGGGCAATGAGCTGGAGGGCATGGAGCAGCTCGTTTTCCAGCGAGGTATTCTCCGGGTAGTCGTCGTAGGAATAAAGGGCCAGCACGCTCCGCGCCAGCTTGTTCATAATGTTCCGGCTGGGCGCTTTCAGGATCATGTCCTCGGTAAAGTAGTCGGGCAGAGTGCAGTATTCCGCCAAAATGCTGCGGAACGCCCGGAGTTCTTCCTCCTTGGGCAGCTTCCCGAAGAGCAAAAGGTATGCCGTCTCCTCAAAGCCAAAGCGGTTTTCCCCGCGGAAGCCGGCGATGATGTCGTTGATGGAGATGCCGCGGTAAAAAAGCTGGCCCTCCATGGGGATCTTCTCGCCGTCTTGGATGTAATAGCCGCGGACGTTGCCGATCTGGGTGACCCCTGCCACGACGCCGGTGCCGTCCGCATTGCGTAAGCCCCGTTTTACGTCCCATTTTTCGTAATAACCCGGGTCGATCAGGTTATATTTTGCAAATTCCTCGCATAAGGTCATCAAGGTATGGTTGTTGACAAAAGGGTTGGATTCCATGTCGTACCTCCTTGGCGCAGGGTGGGTGCTGAATGAGTTATTTTACCATAAAAGCGGGGGTCAGTCAATGAAAATGAATCGGTGGCCGGAGGTCTGGCTGGGGATGGGCTGCGTGGCGGCGGTGTTTTTGGTGGGGCTGGTGGGCTTTGCTCCGCCGAAGCAGACCCCCGGCAGGACAGACCCCCGGCAAGGCCGGAACGGCGAAGCGGCGGTCTCCCCCGCCCCGGAGCAGCGCAGCTTCGGCAGCGCCGCGGAAGACACGCGCACCCTGCGGGTGGTGTTCGGGGACGAGGTGCGGGAGCTTGCCCTTGAGGACTATATTTACGGCGTGGTGGCGGCGGAGATGCCCGCCGCCTTCCCTGACGCCGCGCTGGAGGCGCAGGCGGTGGCCGCGCGCACCTATGCCCTCTATCAAAGCGCGGCGGGCAAGCACGCGGAGGCGGGGGGCGACGTGTGCGGGGAATCCACCTGCTGCCAGGCGTTTGCCGCGCAGGAGGAGCTGGACGCGCGCTGGGGCGCGGACGCGGCCTTCTACACCCAAAAGCTCCGCGCCGCCGTCGCCGCCACCCAAGGGGAGGTGCTGACCTACGACGGGGCGCTGGCCACGGCGGTGTATCACGCGTCGTCGGAGGGCTCGACCCGCTCGGCCGCCGAGGTGTGGGGCGGGTCGCAGCCCTACCTCACGGCGGTGGACACCCCGGAGGAGACGGGCCAAAAAGGCCACGGCGTGGGCATGAGCCAGCGGGGGGCGCAGGCCCTCGCCCAGCAGGGCGCGGACTACCGGGAGATCCTTGCCCACTACTACCCCGGCACGGAGCTGACTACATTGCCCTAAACGCCAAAAGGGACGGCGAAAGCCGTCCCTTTTGTCTTCTCACCCCAGATAGGCTTTCTTCACCGCTTCGTTGGAGAGCAGCTCCTTGCCCGTGCCGGAGAGGGTGATGCGGCCGGTCTCCAGCACGTAGGCCAGATCGGCGGTGTGGAGGGCCATGTTGGCGTTTTGCTCGATGAGGAGGATGGTCACGCCCTGCTCGTTGATTTTGCGGATGATGGAGAAGATATCCTTCACCACCAGCGGGGCAAGGCCCAGAGAGGGCTCGTCCATCATCATCAGCTTGGGCCGGGACATGAGGGCGCGGCCCACGGCCAGCATTTGCTGTTCGCCGCCGGAGAGCGTCCCCGCCGCCTGCCACGAGCGTTCCTTCAGCCGGGGAAACAGGGAGTAGACCCACTCCAAATCGTGGGAGAGGTCGTCCTTGCGGAGATACGCGCCGATCTTCAGGTTTTCCACCACCGTCAGGTCGGGGAACACGTGCCGCCCTTCGGGAACGAGAGTGATGCCCTTGGAGACGATGCGGTCGGGGGCTAAGGCGGTGATGTCGTCGGCCTGAAGGTGGATGCGGCCCGAGGCGGGCTTCACCAGCCCGGCAATGGCCCGGAGGGTGGTGGACTTCCCCGCCCCGTTTGCGCCGATGAGGGTGACGATCTTCCCCTCCGGCACTTCAAAGGGGATACCCTTGACGGCCTCGATGCCGCCGTAATTGACCCGCAGGTCGTCAATTCTCAACATCGTCTGCCACCCCCAAATACGCTTCGATGACGCGAGGATCGTTCTGCACTTCCTCCGGCGTGCCCTGCGCGATGAGCCTGCCGAAGTCCAAGACGTAGATCCGGTCGGAGATCTGCATGACCAGATCCATGTGATGCTCGATCATAAACACGGTCAGGTCATACTCGGCGCGGATCTTCTTGATGAAATCGGTCAGCTCCTGCGTCTCCTGCGGGTTCATGCCCGCGGCGGGTTCATCCAGAAGCAGGAGCTTGGGATCGGTGGCCAGCGCCCGGGCGATCTCCAGCCGGCGCTGGAGGCCGTAGGGCAGAGAGCCGGCGATCTCGTCCTTCAAATGGGCGAGGTTCTGCTCCTCCAAAAGGGCCATGGCCTCCTCCCGCATCCGCTTTTCCTCCTTGGCGTTGAGCCGGAAGGTGGCGGAGAGGAAGTTCTGCTTGGCGCGCATATGCTTGGCGATAAGGACGTTGTCAAAGACGGTCAGCGCGCCGAACAGGCGGATATTTTAGAAGGTGCGGGCGATGCCCAGACGGGTGATGTGATCCGGGGTGGGGC